>JAZNVY010000206.1:0-9109 GCA_045593105.1 Eubacteriales bacterium | reverse complement strand
TTCCGGCCGTTGCCTGCTTTCTGCGGCCATGACCGGGCGGAGCGGCAACCAGGGTGCCTGCGCCCAGCCCTGCCGCTGGAACTACGCCCTAATGGAAGAAAAACGTCCCGGCAGTTATTATCCCATCGAGGAGGATGAGCGGGGGACGTATCTCTTTAATTCCAAGGATCTCTGCCTCATCGAGCATCTAAAGGCATTGCAGGATGCCGGCATCGCCTCCTTGAAGATCGAGGGGCGGATGAAGAGTTTTTATTACGTGGCCTGCGTGACCCGTGCCTATCGCCGCGCTTTGGACGACCTTGCGGACGGCAAACCCTTTGATCCCTCCTTGCTGGAGGAACTGCGTGCCGTGTCCCATCGGGACTATTGCACCGGCTTTTTGCTGGGCGATCCCGGCGTGGGCGGTCAGAATCTGGACGACGGCGGCTATATTCGCCATACCGACGTTGTGGCGATAGCGGATGCAGAGCCGGGCTGGGTCATTCAAAAAAATAAATTTATCAAGGGCGAGCGCCTTTGGGTGCTTGCACCCCATCAAGAGCCGTATGCCATTGTTCCGGAAACCATGGAAAATGAGAGCGGCGAACCTATTGAAAGTGCACCCCATGCGGAGATGCGCGTGCGGATCGGGATCGACCTTCCGCCCCATGCCATTCTGCGTCGGGAAAAAAGGAGCAATTAAATTATGAGCAAAGTCATGATCCCTGCCGGATATAAGCCGGCTCTTTCCCTCTATGATACCCAAAAGGCCATCGGTCTGATCAAGCGCCTCTTTGAAGATATGCTGTGCGGTGCCTTAAATCTGCGCCGGGTGTCCTCTCCCTTGTTCGTCCCTGCGGAGAGCGGTCTCAACGATAACCTCAACGGCGTGGAGCGCCCGGTACTTTTCGATCTGAAGGATACCGGCAGCTATGCAGAGGTGGTGCATTCGCTGGCAAAGTGGAAGCGCCAGGCGCGTCGGGACTATGGATTTGATGCCGATACCGGTCTTTATGCGGATATGAACGCCATCCGTCGGGATGAGGAACTGGACAACCTCCATTCCATCTACGTGGATCAATGGGATTGGGAAAAGATCATTACCGAAGAGGATCGGACGAAGGAGTACTTAAAGAGCGTGGTGGATCGCATCGTGGGCGCCATCTGCGATACCGATCAGACCCTCCGGGTGATGTTTCCCCAGTTGCAGGTGCTTCCTGCCCTCAAAAGGGAAGTGACCTATATCACCACCCAGGAGCTGGAAGATCTCTATCCCGATCTCACCGGCAAAGAGCGTGAGAACGCCATCACCAAGGAGCATAAGACCGTCTTTATCATGGAGATCGGCGGCAAGCTGAAGTCCGGCAAGCCTCACGACGGTCGCGCCCCGGACTACGACGATTGGGCGCTGAACGGCGATATTTTGTTCTGGAACGAAACCCTGCAGCAAGCCTTTGAAATTTCCTCCATGGGCATCCGGGTCAATGCGGAGAGCCTGGAGCGTCAGCTGAAGCTGTCCGGCTGTGAGGATCGCCGGGAACTGCCCTTCCATAAGGCACTTCTCAATAACGAACTGCCGCTGACCATCGGCGGCGGTGTGGGTCAGAGCCGTCTTTGTATGCTGCTTTTGGGCAGCGCCCATATCGGCGAGGTGCAAGCCTCTATCTGGGACGATAAGACCCGCGAGCTTTGCAAAGAAGCCGGAATTCCTATCCTTTAAAATAAAAACGCCATGCGTCAGCATGGCGTTTTTTAAACTGTCCAAAACTGAAGCAAAATAAAAGGCTGCTGACAATTTTGCAATAGGATGACGAGATGGAGGTGTTACTTTTTTTAGTCAATCTTCGTTTTCGTAGCAGAGATACCAGTCGATGCCGATGGCACCCTCCTTTTCCTTGGCGGCGAGAAAATGGCGGCTCTCGGCGTGGGTGGCAGGCGGCAGGCAAAGGGCGGAAGCCCCCGGCACCCAGCCATAGGGGGTCGGCTTCTCCAGCCGCAGTGCCAGCAGGGTGCGGAGCACCTCGGTGAAGTTGGCACCGGTCTGATGGGGATATGAAAAAGGCGCTTGCGGTGCGCCACCGGGGGAGAGGAGCCAGATGTATTTTTTGCCGGGATCTAATTGCAGGTCTTTGCGCAAAAGCCCTTCCGGATCGGCGCCTAAGGGGAAGGAGACGGCAGGCGCGCGGTGACGGCTGAGATTTTCCAGAAATGCCAGATGCACCGCTACCGAATCGGGGCTGACGCAGAGCAGTTGACAGTCGTTTCGACGGAATTCACCGGCAAGCTCCGCCAGCCCCCAAAGCTCGGTGGCAGAGACCGGAAGAAAGTCTCCGGCATAATAAAAAAGCAGCGTCCAATGGTGCTGAAAATCTGCCGGATAACGGCGCAGTCCATCGGTGGTGGAAAGGGTAAAAAACATAAAATTCACCTCTTATTTATAGATATGACCTTGCTCTTTTTTCGGTTATTTTATATAATGAGTATAATGAGTATAAGGAGTGTGAACCGATGTTAAATCGCTTATTTCGATATAAAAGAATTTGGCTGCTGCTCTTGGCACCCTTGGGACTTCTGCTGACCCTTGCCGCCCGGTGGGACAGCGGCTGGGTGGAGCAACTCCACGCCCGGTACGTCTATCCGCTTTTTGCCAATTCCCTGGGCTGGCTTTTATCGTTGCTGCCCTTTTCGGTGCTGGAGATCTTGATCCTTCTTTTGGGGTGTGGTGCGATTTATTACGTCGTCCGGGTCATCGTCGGCATCTGCCGCAATCGGGCGGAATGGAAAGGGCGGCTTTACCGTTTTTTGCTGAACGTGTTTGGTGCCGCCAGCGTGGTGTATTTCGGGTTCGTGTTGTTCATGGGGCTGAATTATTACCGGGCATCCATTACGGACTATCTGGAGCTCACCGTTCAAAAAAGCACCAAGGAAGAGCTTTACGACCTTTGCGAACTCTTGGTCTACGATTGCAATTTTTACCG
This sequence comes from Eubacteriales bacterium, assembly GCA_045593105.1. Classification (GTDB taxonomy): domain Bacteria; phylum Bacillota; class Clostridia; order Oscillospirales; family QAKW01; genus QAKW01. Next base: position 6,152 of record JAZNVY010000206.1, on the reverse strand, counting down.
TAAGCAGCTGCCGGAGGACGAGGAGGGCGTGGCACGCCTGCAGGACGGCGGTTTTTATGAGACCGCCAATGCGGCGCGGGACGCCTATGCGGCGTTGGAAAAGGAGATCCCGGTATTGAATGCCGCCGACGTCCGTAATAAACCGCTTTTGACCTCGCGGCTGTTTTCCATGGCGCTGACCACCGGTATTTATATCCCCTTTGAGTCGGGAATCAACGTGGACGTTCCCCCCTATACCGTGCCGGCGACCATGCTCCATGAGCTGACCCATTTCCGGGGATTTATGCGTGAAAATGAAGCCAACTTTTTGGGCTATTTGGCCTGCATGAGGTCGGAACGTGCAGATTTCCGCTATAGCGGCAGTCTGATGGCATTTGAGTATGCCTTTGATGCGCTTTATGACGAAGATTTAGAGCTGGCAAAGAAGATCGCAAACCTCTGCGATGCCGGCGTTATTCGGGATATCCGCGCGGAAAATGCATACTGGGAGCCCTATCGCAATACGGTGGTCAGTGAGGTGACCGGCGAGATCTACGAGGGGTATCTCCAGTCCAACGACCAGCAGTCCGGCTTGAAAAGCTATGGGGAGATGATCGACCTGCTTCTGGCGTACTACCGTAATTTTAACGAGGCTTGAAATACTGTACGATTTTACGAATAAAGGAACTGATTATACATAGACGAAATTTGAAATCATGTTATAATGTTGTCAAAGGAGGCGTTGACCATGTATTTGATTAAAAAGATGCGCGCAGACCATGTCCTGGATTTTGCGGCAGAGGAACTCAAAAAGTATCTTCGGATGATGATGCCGGAGTGCGGCGAGATCGATATTATTTACGAGCCGGGTGCGAAGGATGGCTTCCGCTTAGGCTTGATGGAAGACTTCGGCCTGGATACCTCCGAAGCAGAGGATCTGGTTCTGGATGATATTCTTCATATTGATACCGACTTGAACGGCGGTATTATTGCCGGCAGTAACGGCAGAAGCGTTTTGATGGCAGTTTATCGCTATCTTAGAGAGAACGGATGCCGCTGGCTGTATCCCGGCATCGACGGCGAGCATATCCCGGTGGCGGATATCAAGCCGGTAAAGTATCATAAGATGGCGGATCATCGGTTCCGCGGCGTCTGCAACGAGGGCGCGGAAAGCCAGCAGGCGATGATGGAGACCATCGACTTTAATGCCAAGGTGGGCATGAATGTCTATATGATGGAGTTCGACTGCCCCTATTCTTACTACGAAAAATACTATAGCCATGCTTATAACCAAAAGAACCGTCCGGCAGAGATGATCACCCGTCAGCAGGTGACCCAATGGAAGCGGCTTTGCGAGGCGGAGATCGCCAAGCGCGGACTGCAGTTCCACGATATGGGTCATGGCTGGACGGCAGAGCCTTTTGGCATCAGCTCCGTTAAGGGCTGGACCACCAGCGACCAGGAGCTTTCCGAGGAGACCCGCAGCTATCTTGCCATGATCGACGGCAAGCGGGAGCTTTATAAGGGCGTGCCCATCAATACCAACCTTTGCATGTCCAATCCCAAGGTGCGCAGTATCATGGCCAACGCCATTGCCGATTATGCGGAGAAGCATTGGAATGCAGATTATATCCACGTTTGGCTGGCAGACGGCAAGAATAACCATTGCGAATGTCCCGAGTGTCAGAAGATGATCCCCACCGATTATTATCTCATGATCATGAATGAATTGGACGAGATCCTGACCGCCAAGGGGCTCAAGACCCGGATCGTCTTTATCTGCTACGTGGATACCATGTGGGGTCCCGAAAAGGTAGAGATCAAGAATCCCGAGCGGTTCTCCCTCCTCTATGCCCCCATCCACCGTACCTATACCGCCTCCGCCGGAGCCCATACCAAGGAAGTGCCGGCGCAGGTCTATAAGAGAAATCAGTGGACACAGCCCCAGTCCATGGAGGAAAACCTGGCGCTTCTTAAGACCTGGAAGGAAAAGTGGAGCGGTCCTTGCTTCAGCTACGAGTACCATTTCTGGAAAAATGAGTGCTATGATCCTGCCGGGATGTATCTTGCCCGCCGGATCTATGAGGATATTCAGGGCTTGAAGGCCATCGGCGTGGACGGCTATGTGGAGGACGGCTCTCAGCGGAGCTTCTTCCCAAACGGCTTTGCCATGTATACCTATGCGTGGACGCTCTTTGACCGCAGCCTCTCCTTTGAAGAACTCAAGGAGGACTATTTCAGCCACGCCTACGGCGAGGATTGGAAAAAGGCTGCCGATCTGCTGGAGAGAATGAGTGAGACCTTTGATTTTGCCTGGTTTGCCGGCGAGAGATCTGCTGACGAGGAAAAAGGAAAGTACTATAATCCTGCCCATGCAGAGCAGCTGAAGAAGATTGCACCCCTTTGCGAGGAGGAATTGGAGCTGGCGAAGGAGCATCAGTTTATGCCCACCCGTCCTCAGAGTATTTCCTGGCTGCTTCTGCGCCGTCATGCGGAGTTTGCAGAAGGCTTGGCCGCCGTCATGGCAGAAAAAGCCGCCGGAAACGACGATAAAGCCAAGGAAATGTATAAAGAATACGTCCATCAATTCGGACGCCACGAATGCGAGATCGAGCAGTATTACGACCATCGACAGTTTATGTATTTCTATGAGCGGATCCTGCAAAACGGCCAGCGCGGAGTGCCTTCTTTCGTTAACGGTGAATAATTTAAAAATGAGGTTTGGCGAATGCCAAACCTCATTTCGTTTTACAGGGCGGTTGCCCGATGATCCGTTTGTAGACGGTGCTGAAATAGTTTTGATCGTGATAGCCCAGAAGGAGAGCGGTCTCCTTGACGGAATGCCCCTCCCGCAGCAGCTCGGCGGCATGGTGCATCTTGATGTGGGTAAAGTAGTCGATCACCCCTACACCTGCGTAGCGGGAGAAGGTCTTTTGCAGATTGATCTCACTCATGCTGCAAAGTTCTGCGATCTCTCGCACCGTCAGGCGGCGGTGAAGATTTTGATGAAGGGTCTTCATGATGGCGGTGTAGTTTCTTGCGCTGATCGAATTACTTTGCCGGGAGTCCGCAGGGGAAAGCTTCAGTAAGAACAGCTCCAGCTCCTTGACGAATTGAAGATAGCCCGGCTTAGCTTCGTCCACAAAGATATGTCGGAAGGTGAAAAACTTTTCTGCCAGCTGATAAAGACGTTGGATTTGGGAGGGGGTCTCCGCCCTGCAGACGGTGTTGGATGTATGGGGGATGTTTTCGCCCGTAAAGGAAAGGATCACCACCGTTGGCGCGGTGAGACCTGCGCTTTGGATGCTGTGAAACTGCATAGGTGGATGCAGAAAGCATTGCCCCTGCTCCATTTCAAAGACCTGGTCGTCGGCGGTGATCTCCACCCGACCCTCCACTACGCAGACCAGTTCCCAAAAGTCATGGCTTTCTCCCCGAAAGCGGTAGTCTTTGGCGAAGGTTTTTTGAAAAAGGGTACAGATGGTGGCGATATGAGGGCTCTTTTGAACAATAAAATGATGACGCATGGAGATCTCCTTGTATATAAAATCAAAGATATTGTATAGAAAAACGGATAGACACAATATGAAAACTTTGAGAAAATAAGGGTGATAAATGGATTTTATCAAAACTAATTCCATTTGTCAAATCTTTGAAAAAGAGGAAACGATGATGAAGAAGCTGAAAGTCATTCTGATCGGTGCCGGCGGGCGCGGCAGACGGTATACCAACGTGATGAAGGAACTGCCTGAGCAGTTTGAACTGGTGGGGATCGCCGAGCCTGTGGAAAATCTGCGGGAGGGGGTACGCCAGCTGCATGGGGTGGACCCCAAAGATTGTTACGAGAGCTGGGAGGAGATCCTGGATCGTCCGAAATTTGCAGACGTTGCGGTCATCGCCACCATGGATCAGATGCATTATGCTCCTGCTATGAAGGCGATCGAACTGGGTTATGATCTTCTTTTAGAAAAGCCTGTGGCACCTACGCCCGAAGAATGTACCGCCATCTGGCGTCAGGCGGAAAAATACGGCACCAAGATCATGGTCTGCCACGTTTTGCGTTATACCCCGTTTTTTATGCGCTTGAAAGAGATCATCCAAGAGGGAACCTTGGGCGATATTATCACCATGGAGCATATCGAGGCGGTGGGCAATATTCATCAGACCACCAGTTTTGTTCGGGGACGTTGGGGCAACGAGGGGCGCAGTACCCCTATGCTGTTGCAAAAATGCTGCCACGATTTGGATATTTTGCAATGGCTTCTGGAAAAGGAGTGCACCAAGATCCAATCCTTTGGCTCACTGGTGCATTTTCGCTCCGAGAACGCCCCTGAGGGTGCTCCCGAGCGGTGCATGGACGGCTGTCCCCACGCCGATACCTGCTATTATCACGCTTACCCGATCTACGTTGAAAAGCGCTACAAAATTGGCAGTCCCCGTCAAGCGACCATGATGCTCAATCCCACCAAAGAGGATATTCTGCATACGATGGCGACTACTCAAGTGGGTAAGTGCGTTTATAAATGCGATAACGACGTGGTGGATCATCAGATTGTCAATATGGAATTTGAGGGCGGCGTCACCGTCAGCATGACCATGAGCGCCTTTACCGAGGGCGGTCGTAAAACCCATATCATGGGCACCAAGGGTGAGCTTTGGGCTGAGATGAGCAACAAAGAAACGCCGTTTATTTTCTATGATTTTGCCACCCGTGAGAAACGGGCGTTGTCTGCGGATATTGCAATAGCAGGAGACAGCATCACCACCGGTCACGGCGGCGGAGACGCAGGGATCGTGGATGCCCTGTACCGTTATGTGACGGGGGAACTGACTGCAGAAGAGGTCAGCGAGATCGGTATTTCCTGCAAGAACCATATGCTGGCCTTTGCGGCGGAGGAATCTCGGCATAACGATACGGTGGTCTCGGTGCCGAAATATGCGGCAAAGTATTTCGAATAATTGAAATCTGCCGGATAATGGTTTTTCCGTTGTCTGCAGTCGGGACTTTTTTCGACATTCTGTAATGAGGTTTGGCTTTTGCCAAACCTCATTTTTCTTCCGGCAGGGAAATCTCGGCAATGGCCATGGCGGCTTCAAAGCCGGTATCGGCGCGGCGCGCCAGATCGCTGACCGAAAGGATGCCCACTACGCTATCCTCCCGGCAGACCGGCAGTCGCCGGATCCGATGCTGTGCCATGGTACGGGAGGCCTCCATGATGGTCTCCTCCGGACGGGCGGCGTACACCTTTTTGGTCATGATCTTTTTGAGGGGCGTCCGGGTGGGATCCAGCCCGGCACCCAGGCATCGGGTGGTCAGATCCCGGTCGGTAACCACCCCCATCAATCGCCCCTTTTGCAATACCGGCAAAAGCCCGATGTTTTCCTTTGCCATCAGCCGGGCGGCGGCTTCGGCAGTAGCGGTCTCCGGCAGGGCAAACAGTCGCTTGCTCATCAAATCTTGCACTTTCATCCAATCACCTCTTGATTATTATGGCAAAAAAGGTTAAAATAATAAAAAAATCAGTAGAGGTTATACATATGAGATTACGAAAAAAGAAAAACGCACCGGCTCGTTTTGAGCGGTGCGCGGATTATACCGTTGGAACGGAGGAACTTTTAGAGCAGTTCTATACCCATTTCGATGCGGAAAAGCCCCTGGAAATGGAGATCGGCTCCGGCAAGGGACGCTTCATCGTGACCCTGGCAGAGCAGGCGCCGGAAAAGCAGTTTATCTCCATCGAGCGGGTCATTGACTGCCTGGTGATGGCGATGGAAAAGGCGAAGGAGAAAGAACTGCCCAATATCAAGTTTTTCTGCCTGGACGCCGAAAATCTGACGGAGTTTTTCCCGGCAGAGAGTGTGGACGTGATCTATCTCAATTTCTCCGACCCTTGGCCGAAAGCGCGGTATGCCAAGCGGCGGCTGACCCATCGGCGGATGGTGGCGGCTTATCTGCCCTTGCTCAAAAAGGGCGGCAAGATCTGCTTTAAGACCGATAACCGCCCCCTCTTTGATTTCTCGGTGGAGGAATTCGGGGAGCTGGGCTTCCGTTTGGAAGAGCTGACCTATGATCTTCACAGCACCGATACCCCCAACGTCATGACGGAGTATGAAGAGCGGTTTTCTTCCATGGGTGTTCCCATCAACCGCTTCGTGGCATATCCCACGGAGAA
>JAZNVY010000205.1:0-2416 GCA_045593105.1 Eubacteriales bacterium | reverse complement strand
ACGAAACAAGATCCAATTTCGCAACAGAACCATTGCGCAGGACGATATCCACCGTGCTTTTTCCCTATTCTTTATTGCTTGCAGCATTGTGTTAGTCAGTACGATCACCGTCAGCTTAATGAATCCGGACGGAAGCCTGCTCGATATCTTCTTCACCTGCACCTCCGCTTTTGGTACAGTAGGATGCGCAGCCTATAGCATCTCGTCTATGTCGGCTCTTTCACAGCTATTGATCATCCTTTTGATGTTTATGGGTCGCCTCGGAATCCTTACGATCACGTTGGCAATTATGATCCGCTTAAATCGCAGTAAAGATAAAATTTCTTATCCCAAAGTAAACATTCTGATTGGTTAGGAGAATCACGATGAAAAATAGAACTTTCGCAGTGATCGGGTTGGATCGTTTCGGCTCCAATCTGGCTATCAACCTGCAAAAACTTGGCAATGAAGTCATTGGCATTGATGCCGATGCCGAAAAAGTGCGTCGCGTATCCGATATCATTACCCATGCTGCTATCGGTGATCCCACGGACGAGGAAGTCCTCCGTACCTTAGGAGTACGCAATGCGGACGTCGCAATCGTGGCATTGACCGATAATATTCAATCCGGCGTTTTGGTGACCCTCATGCTGAAAGAACTCGGTATGAATAACGTCATTGCAGAGAGCACCAGCGAAATTCACGGCAGAATTTTAACCAAGGTGGGTGCCGATAAAGTCATCTACCCCGAAAAGGATATGGGCGAACGATTGGCAAAAAGCCTCAGCAACACCGATATTATGGAATATATTGATCTCTCCAATGATTATTCTATTATGGAGATCCGCGTGCCTAAAAATTGGGCCGGCAAAAGCATTCTGGAGTTGAACGTTCGCGCCAACTACAACATTAACATTATTGCTTGCCGCGGAACCGACGGTTCTATTTGCATTTCGCCCGATCCGAAAATGCCGTTAATTGCCGAAAACAAGCTGATTGTCGTCGGCGCCAACGAAAGTATCGAAAACATTATAAATCAATGATGGAACGCATTACAAGCCTGCAAAATGAATACATCAAGCAGCTTTGCCGGCTGCATTCTGCCTCCGCAAGAAAAGAAAGTGGATTATTTCTTGCCGAAGGACGAAAGGTTTGCGAGGAAGCCATCAGAAGCGGTTTGACAGTCGAGCGTTGCCTGGTAACGGAAAAAGAGAGTCGTTCTCCCCTGCTTGCCGGATTGGAAGACAAAACCATTCTGGTTGCAGACCATGTGGCAAAAAAGCTGAGCACCATGGATACCGTACCCGGAATTTTCATGGTATTGCAGCAAAAAGAGTATCAACCAGAAAAAGATCCGCAATTTATTCTGGCATTGGATCATCTGGCGGATCCCTCTAATCTGGGCGCAATCCTGCGTTCCGCCGAAGCCTTCGGTGCTGACTTAGTTTTTTTAAGCGATGGCTGTGTGGATCTCTATTCCCCCAAGGTTTTACGCGCCGCAATGGGAAGTGTCTTCAGAGTCCCGGTAAAAAGAGGGGCTCTTCCCGATTTCATTGCACAACTCAAACAACAGAATTATTCCATTCTGGGTGCCGGTCTTGATCGAAATTATCGGGAATTACCGGACATCTCGTTTGATAAACCCACCATGATGATTATCGGCAACGAATCCAATGGCATCACCGAAGAAATCAATGCTTTATGTGACCACGGTGTATTCATCCCCATGCTGGGTCAAAATGAATCGTTAAATGCGGCTGTGGCGGCATCCATCCTTTTATGGGAGCAATCGAAATGGAGATAAACCATCATCTTCTCTGGTTATGGGCCAAGGAAATCCTCGGCTTCAATAATAAAAAGCTTCTTAAATTAGTTGAGATCTATGGGTCGATCGATACGGTTTATCATGCCGAAGATTTTACGGAGCATCAGTTTTTGACTGCAAAAGAGCAACACGCTTTGATGCTGAAAGATCTTCGATCGGCATGGGAAGTCTACGGCGACTGTGAAGAAAATCAAATTGGAATTCTGACCCTTGACGATCCTGCCTATCCGGCGCTTTTAAGAGAGATCACCAATCCCCCATCGCCGCTCTTTTTCAAGGGGCATTTACTCTCTATCCTTCATAATCCTACGTTAACTATTGTAGGTACACGGTTTCATGATGGATATGGCGAAGCGATGGCCAAAGAATTAACCACCGCCCTTTGTCATTGCGGTTTTACGATCGCTTGCGGAATTGCAGATGGAATCGACCGCTTTGTTTATGAAAGCGCTTTGCGCGCTGATTCAGGACCATTAGCAGTACTCCCCTTTGGTATTCTTTCAAATAAAGGTCTGTATACGCGAAGCTTTCCGGACATTCTTGCAAAGGGGGCTTTGGTCAGCGAAATCTTTCCGCGCAATAAGTCCCATCGCTACGCTTATCATGAGCGCA
>JAZNVY010000204.1:0-9892 GCA_045593105.1 Eubacteriales bacterium | reverse complement strand
GATACCGAGAATAACCTTCTGACCAGCCTTTTCCTTAACTTCATCATTAATCTTGGATTCGGGCAGTTTCAGGGAGTTACCGGCGAACTCAACGTAATAGTCACCGTTCTTCTCAACCAAATCAACCTTAACAAAGTTCATCTGAGGAGAACCGATAAATCCGGCAACGAACATATTGCAGGGATAGAGATACAGATTCTGGGGAGTATCAACCTGCTGGATCAGACCGTCTTTCATAACGACGATACGAGTTGCCATGGTCATAGCCTCGGTCTGGTCATGGGTTACATAGATGAAGGTAGTCTTCAAATTATGATGGATCTTAGAAAGCTCGGTTCTCATCTGAGCACGGAGCTTAGCATCCAAGTTGGAAAGAGGTTCGTCAAGCAAGAAAACCTTAGGCTCACGGACGATAGCACGACCCAGAGCAACACGCTGACGCTGACCACCGGACAAGGCCTTGGGCTTTCTGTCAAGCAAATGGCTGATGTCCAGAATCTTAGCAGCTTCCTCTACTCTTCTCTTGATCTCCTCCTTAGGAGTCTTTCTCAGCTTCAGACCAAATGCCATGTTGTCAAAACAAGTCATATGGGGATACAGAGCATAGTTCTGGAACACCATCGCGATATCTCTGTCCTTAGGAGCAACGTCGTTGACCAGCTTATCGCCGATGAACAGCTCACCTTCGGTAATCTCCTCCAGACCTGCGATCATTCTAAGGGTGGTAGACTTACCACAACCGGAAGGACCGACAAGTACCAGGAATTCCTTGTCTTCAATCTCAAGATTGAAGTCGGATACTGCAACTACGCCGCCGGGATATCTTTTGTAAATACCTTTCAATGACAAACTTGCCATGTGTTAAACCTCCTGATAAAGCAATAGTTTTACTGTTATATACTATACCACAACAATACCAAAATTGAAATACTTTTTTTGAACAAATTTAATGTTTACAATTTGTTTATAGTGCACAAATTGGATTTGCCAAAAAACAAATCAGGTACATTTTTAGCGGATATGACCAATGTTTTAATGGTATTATTCCACCGCTTTTAGGGAATTAATCTCGGCATCTGTTAAATAACGACATGCCCCCACCGGCAAATTCGGATCAAGCGAAAGTCCGTGTATTGCCTGTCGATGTAATCCAACCACTTCATTGCCGAGAGCCGCAAACATTCTTTTAATCTGATGGTACTTCCCCTCGGAGATCCGCAATAGACCACAGCGTTGGTCACATCGCTCAAAATAAGCCGGCTTGCACAGTAATCCATCCTTTAAAGTAACACCGGACTTCAATTTAGCAATATTATCTGCCGTCACCTCATCGCGTAAGGTAACAAGATATTCTTTAAATATCTCCTTTTTAGGGGCGAGCAAACGATGTGCCAAATCTCCATGATTTGTAATCAACACCAACCCGGTCGTATCCTTATCCAAACGACCACAAACAAAAAGATCTTTTTTCTGATACTCCGCCGGTAACAAATCGAATACAGTTTTACTTTTGCTGTCTCGATTGGCACAAACGTATCCGTTCGGTTTATGCAGCATAATGTAAAAATACCGTTGATAAACCACCGGCTCCTGATCCAGGCAGACGACCTCGCCCTCCACCTGTAAGCTTCCGCTTTTGGCAGGAATACCATCTATTGTCACGCGTCCTTTTGAAATCGCTTTCTTGGCCTCGGTGCGTGTCATATTCAAAGTGTCACATAAATATTTATCCAGTCTCATTTCCTTTAAAAGGCTGCGCCGTTACCGACGCAGCCATCTCTATTCTTTCACAAAGCCGTGTACAAAACCATTCAAGGTCGCAGAAGAAATATCCCCACCGATAGCCTTGCCCTTATAGACAAGAATATTGGCGTTCACACTGCTTTTCTGATCAGGATAGTTCATAACTTTAAATGTGTATTTTTTTACACGGTCACCCTTATACTTAGATAGATCAAAACCGCTTAACTTCTGGTAATTATTATACGCCGTATAGTCTTCATCAAACTCCGTCGGAATGATCACTTCCTCGATCAAAGTTGGCTCCGCCTCTACTTCATAGCCAAAGGAGTTTAAAAAAGCCACCTGCTGCTCGGTTGTTTTTGCAGCTGTATTCACAGTGCTTTTCAAAACATCCGTGGAATCTTTCGGTGTAAAGACCGCAATGCCGCCAATTGAAAGGCAAAGCGCGGCGCAAAAGCCCCATATTAAATTGCGATTTAATTTAACAGACCATATAAACATGAGCAACCCTCTTCCGAATTGATTTCATTAATTTATATGGTCTGTATTTTTAGTTTATTCTGCTTTTTCAGCAATCACCTTTTGAGTAATGTTACCGGGAGCCTCACGATACTCCAGGAACTCAAAGTTAAAGGTCGCACGTGCATGGGTCATACTTCTTAGATCCATCGCATACGAGTTCATTTCACTCATCGGAACCGTAGCAGTTACGATCTTATAGCCTCTGGTCTCAGATGCATCCATTGAAAGGATTTGTCCGCGGCGTTTATTAATGTCGCCAATAATATCGCCCATCAAAGCATCCGATACATGGACAGTAAGAGAACCAACCGGTTCCAAAAGGACCGGATTAGCAGCCTTCATGCCCTCTTTAAACGCAATAGAAGCAGCAGTCTTAAATGCCATTTCAGAAGAATCGACCGGGTGATAAGAACCATCCAGCAAGGTGGCTTTCAAACCGGTCACGGGATAACCGGCCAAAACGCCTTTCGTGATAGACTCGCGCAACCCTTTTTCTACTGCAGGGAAATAGTTCTTCGGCACGGCACCGCCGAATACCGATTCGGCAAATTCAAATTCACCTTCGTACAAAGGCTCAAATTCAATCCAAACATGACCATACTGACCATGACCGCCGGATTGTTTCTTATGCTTACCTTCTACTTTAACCTTCTTGCGGATCGCTTCACGATAAGGAACTTTAACCTCACCCAATTCCACGTTGACACCGAATTTAGAAGCAAGCTTCGATACAACGACATCCAGCTGAAGATCACCAAAACCGGAAAGAACCATTTGCTTGGTTTCGGCATCCACCTTCATCTTAAGAGTGGGATCCTCCTCGATCATACGGTTGATACCCTGGGCAATCTTTTCCTCATCGCCCTTTGCCTTGGAAATCACTGCCTTGCTATAGTTTGCTTTCGGGAATTCGATTGCAGGAATCGTAACAGCATATTCTTTATCGCAAAGGACGTCGGACGTACCGGTCAAAGAAAGCTTTGTAAAGACGCCAATGTCACCGGCTTGCAATTCATCCACTTCATTTTGCTTTTTACCGAACGGAGTATAAACGTGAGCGATCTTTTCACTTTCGCCACGGGTCGTATTCAGATAAGATTTATCCTTTTTAACGGTACCGGAATAGACTTTGAAGAAAGACATCTTGCCCACGAAGGGATCGGCAACCGTTTTAAAAACGCGAAGAACCATGGGACCCGCAGGATTGCACTCCAACTCAGCCTCTTCCCCATTCTTAAGCACTTTTGCAGCACCTTTACAAAGAGGATTGGGGAAATAATCCACGATGGCTTCCAGCAACTGATAAATGCCCCGAACTTCCGTCGGCACGCCGCAAAAAATCGGATAGATCAAACGCATTGCAACCGCATTTTTCAAGCCTTCACCCAGCTCATCCTTGGTAAATTCTTCATCTGCAAAGAATTTATCCATCAAAGCATCATCGGTTTCAGCGATCGCTTCCAGCGCAGAATGATAATATGTATTAACCTTATCCTGCATATTAGCCGGAACGGGTACAACACCCTGACCAAAACGATACCCCTCGTTCGTGATCACGTTAACGGTACCAACGAGTTTATTATCTTCAATAATCGGCAAGGTGATCGGCAAGATCTGATTTGCACCGAATTTAGCATGCAACTGCTCTACGATACTATAGAAATCAGAATTCTCATCGTCCAGACCGCCAATAAAGAATGCACGGGGCATCATCTTCTTTTCCGTCTTTTGCCATGCTTTCTCCGAACCGACAGATACGGTATTTTTAGCATTAAGAACGATCAACGCAAGATCGGCAACCTCAAGGCCGGAAAGCTGATCGCCTTCATAATCATAGTTGCCGGGAACATCGATCAAATTGATCTTGGTCTTCTTATACTCAAAGGAGGCCATCGAAAGAGAAATCGAGATTTTACGCTTAATTTCTTCGGCGTCAAAATCAAGGATCGTATTGCCTTGCTCGATCTTGCCTAACCGTTCTATTACTTTACTAAAATAAAGCATAGATTCGGCAAGGGTAGTTTTACCATTCCCTTTGTGACCGATCAAACATACGTTACGAATGTCTTTTGCAGGTGTGCTCATGATTAGATCTCCTTTCGCTGCTCCATATGGAACGCTAAAAATAATTCATGAGTATATTATACAATATCACCAAACAAAATGCAAGCATTTAAATGATTATTTGCAAAAAGTACAAATAGCGGCCACCGGAATAAACCAAATTGCCTGGAAAGCCAAAATTTGCAGGGCTGTATTTGCCGAATAGCCAGCCAGTGCGATAAAAAAGATCAATGCCAGCGCCAAAATCGGATATAAAACGCGAATAATCGTATTTATTCTCAACGCAGATACCAATTTTTTGGCACCGTTTAAACAAGATAGAATACCTCTGGCACCGGTCACGGAACCAATCAAATCCGGAGACTTGGCAATACGCTCCAAAAACGGCAAGCACGCAGAACCGGTTTTAGCGGACAAGAAATGAAACAACTCCGGTTGCGTGACCGGATATAACTGTTTCAGCAAAGCACGATCAAAAAGAAAGTCATTCGACACAATTCCAATGCTGACCTGTCCCTCCTCTACCAGACGCACCGTTGCTTCAGTATGTTTATTTCTTTCATAACTGGCGATAAAAATACCGGCAGGCAAACGCTGATAAGCCACATAAACCGGAAAACGGCAATCCTTCAGCCGCAATTCCTTTAATGCTTTTGGAAACTCAATATTAAACTTTTCCATCAGTCGATCATTACCGACCAAAAACATTTTACTGTGAATTAAACAAGTGTATCCCATACCTTCATGATAATAAATGTCATCCACGCGTGGCAAAGAGACACTGTTTCGGTCAATCATTTTCAAAAAGAGAGGTTTCAACGGCGTACCCACCGCATTAAATAATGCCGCGATATTGGTGATCAAATCATCAATCTGTATATCTCCCATCGCCTTCACGCCCTGTAGCAATACTGCATCATTGCCCAGGAAATCCTCTTCAGAAAGTATCACCAAATCCGAATTTGATACTTCTTTTGCAGAATTGGCAGAAGTTAAAACACCGCCGTTTTTACGTGTTTTTTTACCGACCTTCGCCATTGAATTCGCATAATAATAACGGGAGAAAAACGGAGTCGTGATAGCAAGTGCCGCAGAAGGGAACAAAAGTGCCTCTCCCCAGCCGGTCAGCTGAGAAACCGCAATGGTACCTGCAATGATCGCGACCAATATTGCAAAGAATAAATGCTGAAGCTTAGAATCCCAATCAAAGTCACTATAACTATGATCTATAAATTTCGAAACCAACCCGGTGGGATGGGCATAAACGATCTCTCCTCCCTCGCCGGTTTCTAATATCACGTCATTGTTCACTTCGCAAGAAGGCGGCGCAGTTACCGTCAATTTGTCTCCCGAAGTCGAAATATATTTAAAATTTTTCTTAATATTCGTCGCAATTTTCTTTTTAGCAATCACATTATAAAGAAGACCAATCGTCAGCATCGGCTCAAAATTTAGATTATACACAAAGAGATCGGGAGTAATCAACGCGATGATCCGGTATGCCACCAATGCAATTGAAAGTAAAGCCAATAACGTATCGGTATCTGCACGCAGACGAATCAAACGACCGAGCCCCTGTGTAAAGATACCAAAAGATACAAATATACAAAGAAGATCCACTGTCAAGAATGCGGCATCAAACCAAACCGTATCAACATTGCCACCAAATAAAGCAGGATGAAATCCGGCTATAAAAAGATAAATGGAAGCCAAGCAGATAAAGAAGATAAAAATCATCTTGACGGCCATTTTACCCACAGTATTCTTCAAATCACGATAGATCTCATCGCGGTCTTCTTCGGTTTCAAAATCTTCAATATCTTCAGGGGAATCATCGAAAATTGCAGAACGAGTCACGGGCTCTTCGTGTTCTTCATTTTCATCCTCTTCCCCGTCCAATAATCTCCGGATAACTGATTTTTCTTTTTCCGGTTCAGTAGAAGCTGCTTTTTCACCTTTGATCAAATCAAAAAGTTCCTCATCAATCGGAAATGGTGCATCCTCAGCCTCAACCATTTTTTTATCATGATCATTGATCAATCGTTTGGTGGATTCCTCTGCTTGAGTTTCCATCTGGATCTCATTGATCTTTGCCATGATCTCATCTAACGTAGATTTTGAGTCTTTCGGTTCAAAACTCATTCTTTTTCCTCACTCAACTTTAACGATTTTTAGCAATCTCTTGCATAATAACAGATGCCGCTACGGAAGCGTTCAGGCAGGAAATCTTTCCTTTCATCGGAATTCTGACAAAAAAGTCGCATTGTTCGCGCAACAAACGAGAGATTCCGGACTCTTCGCTTCCAACGATTAACGCAACACCGCCGGAATAGTCCTGTTCATAATAAACATTCTCACCGGCCATATCGCAACCGTACACCCAAACGTTTTTCTTTTTCAATTCTTCAATAGTTTGCACTAAATTTGCAACTCTGGCAACCGGGATGTAATGAATCGCACCGCCACTTGCTTTCGCCACAGATGGAGTCAAACCGACTGCACGGCGCTTAGAAATAATCACACCATGAGCACCAAATGCATCTGCGGAACGCAAGATGGCGCCCAGATTATGCGGATCGGCAATTTCATCAGCCACAATAATGAACGGCGATTCTCCCCGTTCCTCAGCAACTTTTAAAATATCCTCAACCGAAGCATACTCCTTTTCGGCGCAATATGCAACAATACCTTGATGGTTCACGTTTGGCGCCTTACGATTAATTGCATTTGTATCAGTATGAACGATAGGAACCCCTTTCGTCTTGCAGAGGGCGATAACCTTTTTGAAATTATTGCTTTTGGGGTCACCTGCAAGATAAACACGTTCCACCGTTGCATCTGAAAGCAACAATTCCGTCACATTATTTTTACCAAAGACTAATTCAGATTGTTTTTTTTCTTCAAATTCCATTCACAGTCTCCTTGATCAATAAAACAGATCCAAAACAAAAGCTCCAAGAGCAGGGAAAAATGCCAGTAACACCGCAGGTAACCAGTGACCGCCAGCAAATATAACCGGCAAAAGTACCACCAACAGCGCGATCAATAAGGTAATCATGCCTTCTTTTGTAACCGCACGATGTTTTGCGCCAGAAAGCAAGAAATAACCGGAAAGTAAGAAGGTCGATAACCCAAACGCAAAGATCGCCGCGTCGCAACCGATCAACGCTGCAACTAATCCTGCAGAACCGCAAAACATTCCTAAAATTAGACTTCGTCTGTATTGGTTACAGTTTCTTACGCTCTCGATGAAATAATAGCATGGGCAAATCAATACCGGAGTTAACGTCAACACGGAAAAAATGATTTTTTCCATCGGTACTTTGGCCAAGAAAAGGGTCAGTACTGTAAAAATCAAAAAGGCACCCGAAAAAGCAAGAAAGTTCAAGCATCTCCTAATCCCGCAGAACATACATTTTACTCTATAAACCAAGTTCTGAGCAGCCACACCGTCTTTTAAAACGACCATCGCTTGATCTCGATCAATGGGCGAAGAATGATCTTCATACACCACCAAAGAGCCGCCTTCTGCATGAGCCAATGAATAGCAAGGGCGATCGGGAGGTGCGGTCAAGTAATCGTCCATGTCATAAGAATTCGCCAATGTTTTTCCAAGAATTTCCGAATAATTCGAAATCAGATAAACCTTCATGGAGGAATGGCGTAATTGCCCGATCATCGAAAGAACCTCTTGATTAACCGGAAGATCAAATACCACCAATGCCGAAAGGGTCATATTCCCTTCAAAGCAAGAAAACTCCAATTTATTTGGAATAAAGTCCATAGAATCGCTGGCCATGATATAAACCATTTTTCCATGAATTTCCAATTCTTGAATTTGCTTCAGCAACTCTTCGTCCATCTCGCGGAGCAAAGGAAGCATTCTTTCCCAGTACCCGGCAGACACTACGACCGAGCTGCCGGATTTAGAAAACAGGCTAAAGACATTTCCGTTTTCATCTTTTTCACGCCGGAAGACCGGGAAACTACGATCCAACTTATCATAAGTAAGATCATATTTCAAAAGAGCATCTTGCAGTTCATTCGTAAAATAACCGGGCCCCATGCAAAGAGAAAAATAAGAAACCGTACTTTTTTCAGAGCCTTGATGATCAATGGTATGAGAATAACGCAATTGATTTTCAATCAATTTCTCAGCATCGAAATAAAGCTCTTTTTCTTTATTCATTCCATCAAAGGCTTCGATATTTCGAATTAGTATTCCCTGCTGATAAAACCGCGCCGCAAAACGATAATAAGTCCACTCCATCAAGCAGGTGACCGGATTAAGCGTCATCAAAGACGCTAATGCCCCCATCAGCAAAAAGGCCTCAACAAATTGTTTGGTAAATAATGCCGCTATAAGTAAACACAAAGCTGAAACGACAATATAAATATAGGAAGCCAACTGACTGATATGGGTTTGTCTGTTATAAAAGAACGAACGTTGTTTACGCCCCTTGCGTCCGCCGGTTTTAGCGACGTAGCAATCTGCCCCAACCGCCGTAACGATCGCAAGACCTTTACCGCCCGAAATATAGCTTCCTTTCCAAAGCATATTGCTTTGCTTTTCCGGCGAGATATTATCCTCCGGGATCGCGGCTGCATTTTTCTCTGCAGGAATGGTTGTTCCAAAAACTGTCTTTTCTTCTGCAAAAAGATCATTGCTCTCAAAAAGGCGCGCATCACAATAAAGCAGCGTTCCCTCTTCCAAGTTAATCAGATCGCCAACCACTAATTCATCCGGTTCAAGTTCAACCAGACGGCCAGATCGAAGTGCCTGCACCTTTTGGCAATTACAAACGCTTCGATCATGATATTTTTTCTTAAGTATATAGAGAATGACACCTTCTAAAAAATAAAGAAAAAAGGTTATTGCAACTGCTGAGGTCGTCAAATTAAGCAAATCCAAAGCTTGGTTTAACCACGAGAAAACAACGGCTATAAAATAACAAACCAGCAAAACAATATTTACATAACTGAATTTTTCTTTAAGAAACGAAAAAAGACCGCCCAAAAAGGAAATCACACTTCTCCAACCGCTCTTTTTTCTGCGAATAGGCTGAAGATCCATTCCGTTTTCAATGTCAACATTCAGCAAAGCAGCCACTTCTTCTTTTTCCATCTGATAAATCCGCATATATAATCCCCATTAAAAAAACAAAAATTTCCAATTATCAAAAATTCGACAGATATTCAGATTTATTATACTATATTCCGTGTCAAAAGTAAATATAAAACACCACATTTGGCATACTAATATTACTAAAGTGAAAGGGATGATAAAATGAAGCAAACAAAAACGATGCTGTTTTCCATGATTGCAGGGGCAGCTGTGGGAGCAACCGCCAGTATGCTTGCGCTTAAAAGCAAACCCAAAAAGTGCATGACTAAAACGGCAGGAAACGCTATTAAAGCAGTCGGCAATTTCGTGGAGCATATGAATTTCTAAAAACACAATCATAACTACCGGCCGTGCCGGTAGTATGCACTGCCCCCTTAGGGCATAGGACCGGCTGAGCCTATAGGCTCGTCGAAAGGTTTGCCAACCGCAACACTTTCA
>JAZNVY010000203.1:0-1726 GCA_045593105.1 Eubacteriales bacterium | reverse complement strand
CCCCATTCCGGCTAAGGCGGCAACGGCAGCATTGGGCTTTGGTGAGAATTATCTCCGCCTGCCCCTGACGCCGATGGAGCCTGCCAATGAAGAAAAAATGCTGAATCTGATGCGTGCCGAGGGTCTGAACGTATGAAGATCATCATCAACGGATTCAACGGCTTTATGGGGCGTGAAGTCGCCAAACTGACCGAGGCCGCCTGCCGCGGCGCGGAGCTGCACGCCGGCGTTGATCTCGGCGGCAACGATAGCGGCTTTCCCTGCTTTGAAAAAATCGAGCAGGTTCCTGCCGGCGCCGACTGTATTATCGACTTTTCCCACCATGCGGCTACCAAGGGGCTGTTGACCGCCGCTTGTAAAGCTAAGCTGCCGGTAGTCCTGGCGACTACCGGGCATACCGATAAGGAGCTTGCCCTCATCAAGGAAGCCGCCAAAGAGATTCCCATCTTTTTCTCTTATAATATGTCGATGGGCGTGGCGCTTTTGGCAGAGCTTGCCAAAAAGACCGCCTCCGTCTATCCCGATGCAGATATCGAGATCGTCGAGACCCATCATAATCGTAAATTAGACGCACCCAGCGGCACCGCCATCCTCATTGCAAACGCCATTAAAGAGGTGCGTAAGGCGGCATGCGAGCTGGTCGGACGCAGAGGCCACGGCAAACGGACGCCGGAGGAGATCGGCATCCACGCCATCCGCCGGGGTAATATCGTCGGCATCCATGAGGTGCAGGTCTCCACGAACGCTGAGACCATTACCCTGAAGCATGAAGCCCATAGTCGGGCGCTTTTTGCCGAAGGTGCCATGGCGGCGGCGGAATTCCTCGTAAATCAGCCTGCCGGCCTCTATAATATGCAAGATATGATCAAGTTTTAGATTGGAAAAAAGAGATTTATGATTAAAGTACTGAAATTTGGTGGCAGCTCCCTTGCGGACGCAGAGCAATTCCGCAAGGTCAAGGCCATCGTTGAAGCAGAGCCGGAGCGCCGCTACGTCGTAGCATCAGCGCCCGGCAAGCGTTTTTATGAAGATGAAAAGGTCACCGACCTTTTACTGCGTTGCCACGCCCTGAATCAGGAGCGCAACCCCTTTGAGGATACCTTCCAGCGCATCGCCGATCGCTTCCAGGATATTATCCGCGATCTGGGGCTCTCCCTCTCTATTGAGGATGAGCTGGAGACCGTCAAAAAGGCCATCGCCAACGGCGTCAGCGTAGACTACGTTGCCAGCCGCGGCGAGTATTTCAATTCCATGATCTTGGCCAGCTTTCTGGGCGTTCCCTTTCTGGACGCAGAGGAATGCATCTTCTTTACTGCAGACGGAAAGCTGGACAGCAAAAAGACCAATACCGTCATTGAAAACCGCCTGGCGATGATGCCTCGCGCCGTTATTCCCGGCTTTTACGGAGTTCTTCCGAGCGGGGAGATCAAGACCTTCTCCCGGGGCGGCTCGGATATCAGCGGCTCCATTGTGGCAGAAGCGGTGGACGCCAACCTTTATGAGAACTGGACGGATGTTTCGGGTATGCTGATGGCAGACCCCCGGATCATCGAGGATCCTGCCCCCATCGATCTGATTACTTATCGGGAACTGCGCGAGCTTTCCTATATGGGTGCTACGGTGCTGCATGAGGACGCGGTATTCCCCGTCCGCCGCAGCGGTATCCCCATCAATATCCGCAACACCAACCATCCGGAAGACGCCGGTACGATGATCGTCCCCCATA
>JAZNVY010000202.1:0-7485 GCA_045593105.1 Eubacteriales bacterium | reverse complement strand
GCTGATGCGGATGACTCCAAGGGCCGCCGTTGCCGGAGCAGTGGAGATGGCGCAGATGGTATCACTCATATTATCTACCTCTTAAAAGTTCATTACATTTTATTTTACTACATTATAAAAAAACTTGCAATAAAAAAGAGTGATCTTTCGATCACTCTTTTATTTGTTTCTTTTCCAAGCGGGTCATGATCCAAAGGATCAACATGGTTGCCACCGCCGTCGCAACGCCGATGAAAAAGGAAAAATGATAGGAGCCGAAATGATCGTAAAAGGCGTTGGTCAAGACCTCTCCTATAAACGCCGTGATCTGGATCAGCGAAAGCAGAATGCCGGTATATTCCGCCTGCGCCCGATACCCAAAGAGATCGGTGGCTAAAAAGAGGACAGCCAGCGTGGTCAGCGGCAGACAACAGATATAAATAAAGACGGCAAGCAGGATAAGATAATAATTTTCCGTCCATGCCAATATTCCCATACCAACGGCACCGGTAATCAAACAGATCAGAAAGACCTTACGTCCGCCGATATGGTCATTCAAATACCCGGTAAGAATTTTGACCGCCGTCAAAAAGAGGAGCATAAAGCTTTGAATGCCACTGGCCTCTGCCGCGGTATATCCGCAATCCACCACAAAGGGAAGAATTACGGTAAACGCCATGTAAACGGAGATCGAAGAAAGCGCAGTTGCCAAAAAGATCAAATAAAAGGCTGGGCGTCTCCAAAGCTCTTTCATGGTATATCCGGGGACACCGACGTCTTTATTGGTAGAACGCCGCCCTTTAATGGTTTCTCCGTAGCCCAGCGGCATCAGTCCCATATCCTGGGGTTTATTACGGACGAATAAAAAGACCAGTAAAGCACCAATACCGGAGGCAACGGCGCAAACTACGTAAGAGCCTCGGAAAGAGGTGAATTCCATTACCGCCGTTTGCAGGATACACATCAAGCTGGAGCCGACGCCGGAGGCGGCGGTGATCACCCCTAATACCGTACCGCCATGACGGTGAAACCACACCCGGGTGACGAAAACGGCCGCCGCGGTAGAACAAAGCCCGGAACCGATTCCCAAAAGTGCATTGGCAGGAACCAGTAAGAAGGGAGTCTTCATCTGCGCCAGAAGGAGATAACCCACCATTCCTGCCGCCATTCCCAGCCCGGAACAAAGACGGGCACCGTATCTTGAGATTAAAAAACCGGAGATAAAGGTACTGATCATGGCGGTTACCATCCGGGAACTGGTCAACATAGAAAATTCAGCACGGGAGATCTCCAGATATTCGGTCACCGGAACGATATGCAGGCTGGAAAGATTGTTCGTTACGCCACCATAGAAAAATACCATGATGAACATAACGCCTGCCACGACCCAATGGTAATTATGATGGATGGTTTCTAAAAGTTTTTTCTCTTTCACCAAAAATCTCCTTTTCATTTTTTACCTATCTCCATTATAATTGATAAATTCTAAAAAGCAATATAAAAAGCGGTCTTTCGACCGCTTTTTAATTACTTCTTGTAGCTGACAACGACCCGACGCTTGGGCTCACTGCCGACGGAGAAGGTGGTAATGTTCTCTCTGCCGGTGAGGGTAGCGTGGATGATGCGGCGCTCATAGGGGCTCATGGGCTCCATGGTGATGTTTCTCTTATACTTCAGCGCCTTTTCCGCATTCTTCTCTGCCAGGTTCTGCAGCGTGCGGATCCGCTTTGCGCGATAATTTTCAGTATCAATGGTAACGCGCAGCTTTTCGCCGTTGCGACCCTTATTGATCACCAGACCGCAAAGGTACTGGGCGGCGTCCAAGGTCTCGCCCCGACGGCCGATCAGCACGCCCATCTTGGCTCCGCTGACTTCCACGTAGTAGTGATCTTCTTCGCCGATCTCTACCTTAACAGCGCTATCTTCCTCTGCACCAATGTGCACCAGAAGACCCTGCAGGAATTCCACGATCTTCTTGGAATTCTCATCGTCGACGGGCTTCTTCTCCACTTCGGGATCCAGGACGATGGGCTCTGCCTTTTTAGCAGGCTTCTTATCTGCCTTTTTCTCGGCTTTTTCCGTCTTTTCAGACTTCTTACCCTTACCGGAAAGCTTTTCAGGCTCCCAAGCAGGGATCTTGACTTCTTTCTTGGGTGCTTCCTTTTTGGGTTCTTCTTTCTTGGGTTCATCCGCCACTTCGATCTCTACCTTGATCTTAGCCAGAGTAGCACCGATGCCGAAGATGCCCTTAGAAGGGGTTTCTTCCACCGTATAGCTGAGCAGGTCTTTATCCTCGCCCAGTTCCAGCGCCGCCTTTTCTACAGCCGCTTCGATGGTCTTTGCTTCAAAAAACAGTTCTTTGATTGCCATATACTTTAATTCCTCTTATTTCTTTTTCTTGGACGCGGCAATGGCGGCAGCCTTCTTCGCGGCGGCAGCACTGCGCTTTTCTTTCTTTTGATCTTTCTCTTTTTGGATTTTTGCTTCGACCTCTGCCAAGACCTTATTGGGGTTATACATCTTATGCAGGATAAAGGTCTGAGCGATGCTCAAGACGTTGGTGATGATCCAGTACCAGCCCAACGCACAGTTGAGGGTGTAGCAGAAAAATACCGAGATCAACGGCATCATATAGGTCATCATTTTAGTATTGCCGGCGGCATTGGGATCTTGGGTCATGGAATTCAGCTTCTGGCTCACCCAAGAGGTGATGAAGCCGGTCACACCTGCCAGAATGGGGATGAGGATCATCCAGCTCCAGAAATCCTGGCTGGGAGTACCGGAAAGGCTGAAGAGTCCTAAAATACTATCACCGGGGATCTCGATCTGACCGGACTGGGAAGCCGCACTATAGATCTGCAGTTCATAATCGCTGATAGCGGTAACGGCACCGCCGTCTGCGATCTTTGCCATCACCTTGGTGACAGCTTCCGGCAGATTTGTCAGCTTCTGCGCCAGCTGGTAGACCCTTTCAGCCGCATTGGCGGTAAAAAGTTCATTGAAATGAACGTAGGTCAGGGGATGACGGACAATATTATAAATCAACAGGATCAAGGGAAGCTGGATCAGCAGGGGCAGGCAGCTGCTCATAGGGTTATAGCCCTCGCGCTGATAGAGCTTTTGCAGTTCCATATTGTATTTTTCGCGGTTATTGCCGTATTTCTTTGCCAAGGCCTCCTGATAAGGACGCATCCGCACCATGTTCAGCTGATTTTTCTGCTGCTTCATGGAAATGGGGAAGATGATCACCTTCGTAATGATCGCGTATGCGATGAGAGCCAGGGCGTAATTGTTCAAAAAGGCCATGCATTGCTGCATGATCCAAGCGAACGGTACGATAAGGTAACTCCACATAGTTTTCTACTTTCTCCTTCCAAATAGTTGTTCCCTTGTGGGAACCGGGTCGTATCCACCCTTGGACCAGGGATTACAGCGCAAAATACGCCATAAAGCCAGCCCTCCGCCGATCAATATGCCAAAGCGCAAAATCGCCGTAGAGGCGTAAGCGGAGCAGGTGGGATAGAATTTGCAACGGGCAGGAAGATGAGGGGAGATCCATTTCTGGTATCCCCGGATGGGAAGAATGAAAAGTTTACGGATCCAATTTCGGATGCTCAAGCCGAAAAAGTCTCCCGGATCAGGCGTTCAATATCGGTGCTTTTGCAGGAAAGACAGCGGCTTCTGGCTACGATAACGATATCGTGCCCCAGCGGTAAAATCTCCCGATTTTTCCGAACACCCTCCCGGATGATCCGGCGGATGCGGTTGCGCTCCGGAGAGTTGCCGATCTTTTTACTGACCGTGATCCCCAACCGGGTGACGCCCATGCGGTTTTTCCGCCAATATACCACCATTTCCTTAAAAACAACGGATTTTCCCTGATGATAAGCTCGTTTGAAGTTGACGTTTTCTTTTACGCTTTCCATCTTTTATCCATCCTCAGCAATTTCTCATAATATAAAAGGCCACATTACTGTGGCCTTAATATTAGTGAGATAATCTGACTCTGCCTTTTGCTCTTCTTCTGGCCAAAACCTTGCGGCCATTTGCAGTCTGCATTCTCTTTCTGAAGCCGTGTACCTTGCTTCTCTGTCTTTTTTTCGGTTGATAAGTCCGCAGCATGTTTCTTTCCTCCTTTACTTTAAGGATCTTCTTTCATTTTTTGAGCGTTTTATATTATATAATAGGTCAACATAATTTGTCAACCAAAATTTTAAAATTCGATGCTTTTACGGATAAATTCGTTCAATTCTTCGATTTTAACCCGCTTTTGCTCCATGGAATCGCGGAAACGGATGGTGACGCAGCCGTCCTCTTCACTCTCGAAGTCATAGCAGATGGAGAAGGGGGTACCGATCTCGTCCTGCCGACGGTAACGCTTACCGATGGAACCGGCATCGTCGAATTCTACGTTAAATTCCTTGCAGAGCACGCTATAGACCTTCTCCTGCGCCGCAGCAGAAAGCTTTTTGGAAAGGGGCAGGATGGCCGCCTTTACCGGTGCCAGAGCGGGATGGAGACGAAGCACCACGCGGGTATCGTTCTTTTCTGCATCCAGGACCTCCTCGTCGTATGCTTCGCAAAGGAACGCCAATGCGACGCGATCAGCACCCAAAGAGGGCTCCACAACGTAAGGAATATAATGCTCGTTGGTTTCGGGATCAAAGTACTCTAAGCTCTTGCCGCTGGCTTCCTGATGGCGGCCAAGGTCGTAGTTGGTACGGTCGGCAATGCCCCAGAGCTCACCCCAGCCGAAGGGGAAGAGAAACTCGATATCGGTGGTTGCCTTGGAATAGAAGGAAAGCTCTTCCTTCTCGTGATCACGTAGGCGCATATTCTCCTCCTTCATACCGAGGGAGATCAGCCAGTTCTTGCAATAATCTTTCCAATAGTAGAACCAATCCAGGTCGGTATCCGGCTTACAGAAGAATTCACATTCCATCTGCTCAAACTCACGGGTACGGAAAACGAAGTTACCCGGGGTGATCTCATTTCGGAAGGACTTACCGATCTGGCAGACGCCGAAGGGCAGTTTTTTCCGGGTGGTGCGCTGGATATTGGCGTAGTTGACAAAGATACCCTGCGCCGTTTCGGGACGGAGATAGACCTCATTTTTTGCGTCCTCGGTGACACCGATAAAGGTCTTAAACATCAAATTGAATTTCCGGATATCGGTAAAATTCTTGCTGCCGCAATCGGGACACTCAATATTATTTTCCTTGATATATTCCTGCATTTGCTCAAAGGTCATGCCCTCTGCCTTACCGCCCACGTCCTCGATGAGCTTATCGGCGCGATGACGGGCATGGCAATCCTTACAATCCATCAGGGGATCGGAAAAACCACCCACGTGACCGCTGGTGACCCAGGTTTCGGGATTCATGATAATGGCAGAATCCAAGCCGACGTTATAAGGAGATTCCTGGACGAACTTTTTCCACCAGGCCTTCTTGACGTTATTTTTAAATTCTACGCCCAAAGGACCGTAATCCCAAGAGTTTGAAAGACCGCCGTAGATCTCGCTGCCGGCATAAACAAAGCCCCGGTTTTTGCACAGATTGACGATCTGTTCCATTGTTTTTTCTGTATTTTTCATGGTTTTTCCTCCCATTAATATTCTAAAAATAGATTATATAATGGATTTTCAGGCTTGTCAACTGTTTCATTTACCGATATTTTTATTTAAGGAAACTATATTTATAGTAATAATATATAAAATAAATATATTGCATTTGTTTTCAACATATGTTAAAATAGATGTGTATAACTATTATTTATAGAGGGGAGATCGAAGATGCAATCATTTAAGGATGTTTGGGATAAAGCATTGGTCATTTTGGAGAATGATCTGAACAGTACTTCTTTTGAAAGCTGGATCAAATTGCTGGTTCCCATGAAAATGGAAAATGATGTTGCTTATTTTTGCGTATCCACTCTCTTTCAAAAAAGTATTATTGATAAAAAGTACAAGACGGAAGTAGAGAGCGCAATATCTAACGTAATGGGCTTTGACGTGACCATGCAGGTCATGACGGAGGAGGAGGTTCCGCCCCGTTTTCGGGAAATGTCCCAGCGGAAGAACGAAGAAGTTAGCCAGGAATTACCTCGGTTTGAAGAAGAGATCCAGGCCTTTAACGCCAAATCAAATCTGACCTTTGAAAACTTCGTCGTCGGTAAAGAGAATGAATTCGCTCATGCAGCCGCGTTGGCTATTGCCAACAATCCGGCAGGCGCCTATAACCCGTTTTTCTTATACGGTCATAGCGGTTTGGGTAAGACCCACTTGATCAACGCCATTGCTAATAAGATCCAAGAAAATAATCCGGAACTGGTCATCGTTTATATCAAAGGCGACGAGTTTACCAGCGAGCTGATCGAAGCCATTCAGCATCAGACTCAGCGTCAGTTTAAGAATAAATACCGTAAAGCGGATATCCTTCTGATGGATGACGTTCAGTTTTTAAGCGGCCGTCCCTCGGTGCAGGAGGAAATGTTCCATACCTTTGATTCTCTTTACGAGAATAACCGGCAGATCATTCTGACCAGTGACCGTCCGCCCAAGGATCTTAATAATATTGAGGAGCGTCTGCAGTCCAGGTTTGCCATGGGCCTTACTGCCGACGTTCAGCCCCCTGAATACGAGACCCGCGTTGCCATCATTAAAAGAAAGGCAAAATTCTATAACTTAAATATTCCGGAAGAAGTGGTAGAACTGATCGCTACCAAGATCAAAAATAACGTCCGTGAATTGGAAGGAACCATTAAAAAGCTGAAAGCCTATAATTCTCTTTGGGGTCAGACCCCCACCATTGCGCTGGCAAAGGATGCCATGGAAGCGGTCATCAAAGAGAACACCAATTCCACCATCACACCGGAAGCGGTCATCGATGAGGTTTCTCGTTATTACGATATATCCGTAGATAAGATCAAAGGCGATAAGCGGACAAGCGATATCGTCCTGCCCCGGCAGATCGCCATGTATATCATTCGCGAAAAGACCAATCTTTCTCTGCCGGAGATCGGAAAAGAGATGGGCGGTAAAAACCATACTACGGTTCTTCACTCCATTAAAAAGATCGAGGAATCCATAAAGCAGGATCCTCAAATTGCCAAAATCGTGGCAGAACTGATCGAAAATATTAAAAAATCTTATTAACAGACTTTTCCTTTTTCAACAGCCTGTTTTTGACAATATCCACAGATTTTTTAACAGTTTACATAATGCTGTTTAATTTTTGTGGATAGAAAACCGGGGTGTTAACAGGAAATAGACAAGCGATTTTTTGCTTGCCCATCGAAAAAACCGTCGTTTTTTACAGTTTTAAACAAACCAACAACCACTACTACATTAAACAGAGAAAGGAAATGAATGATGAAATTTTCCTGCGACAGAAACGTATTGAATGAAGCCATCAATATTGTGCAAAAAGCAGCCAGCGTAAAATCTACGATCCCTGCCTTAGAGGGTATTTTGATCGAGATCGATCGGCCGGGGAACGTTCGGTT
>JAZNVY010000201.1:0-4290 GCA_045593105.1 Eubacteriales bacterium | reverse complement strand
TATCCCTGCTGATGTCCTTGCCACCGGTAGCTACTGGTACGGCACCGACGGCAAGTGCTATACTGCCGCCACCGCCGCCACCTGGTTCCTCAACGATGGTGATGCCATTAAAATCGGCGTCTCCGCCGCCGGCGCAGACTTCGATGCAGACGGTGCTATCACCACCGCCGACGTCGTCATGCTCCTGCGGTACGTCGATCACAAGGATGAAACCATCACCGAAGCCCAGGCAGACGTCAATGCAGACGGCACGGTCGTCGTCTACGACGCTGTACGGCTGCTGCAGGTTATCCGCGATATGGTTGAAGCCTAAAATTTAAATAGAACAAAAATCGCCATCGGGTTTCGCCCGATGGCGATTTTTTATAAATTTGATAGCAATATTTTTTTATTTATTGGCAATATATTTAATTGACTTTAATAGGCGATAACTATACTATTATATTGAAAGAATTATTTTTTTGAGGAGGTATTTCTATGAAAAGAATACTCAGCATTCTTTCTGTGGTTGCCATGATCATGTCCATGCTCGCGGCAATCGCCATCCCTGCGGTTGCCGAAACCGCTCCCTTCACCAGCATTTATGAGGAGCACGAGACGTCCGGCATCTGGACCTCTGCGGGCACGGTGCCCGATGGCAGAAGCACCTACCGCTCCGCCAAAAAGATCACCGTCGCCGAGGGCGATAAGCTCTATTTCGGTCCCTGCCGCACCAATCAGGGCGGACACCTTTATCTTTGGACAGACGAAAATAAGGCACCCTTGGTCGGCAACACTTCCGATGCGCTTGAACTTGCCGACGTCTTTGATAACGGTGATGTTCTCTACTGCTACACCGCCCCTCAGGCCGGTGAGGTCGGCATTGTCTGCTACAAGACCTACATTGATTCCTTTGTCATTACCAAAAACGAACCGGTAACGGCAGAAAACTTCTTTAAATATTGGGAGGCACAAAACAGCTCCATGGATCTTTCCAGATATTCTACCGCACCGAAGCTCACCGCCAACGAATTTACCGCCGTTGGCACGGGCTATTATAACGCCGATGGCACCATTTATTCCTCTACAAACTACAATTATACCGATCCCTTTGATGTAAAAGCAGGTGACGTTATCTACTTTGGTCCCTATGATCTGACAACCAGCCAAAGCAGCTATCTTTATGACTGGCACGGCACCGAAGGCTTCACCGACTATACCATAATCACAAAAGAGTTGGCTTTGGACAGCCCTCGGACTCATGTCGCCGCCACCTTCCCTAACGGCCAGGTCATCATTGCATACGAAGTGGCAAAGGACGGACGCATAGGTCTCTTCACCCGCACCCCCTATGCCAAAATGTTTTTCATTTCCAAGAACGTCCGTATTACCGAAGAAAACTTCTATGAGTATTGGGATCTTCACTCCAATAAATGCGGAGATTATTCCGCTGCTCTGGGTCGCTACGATAATGTCGTCCCCAAGGAAAGCGTCCTCAACGGAAAGACCGCCCTCTTTGTCGGCGACTCGCTCTGCGCGGCTGCGGCCGACGATAATTTCTTCAACGATTACAACGGTATGGACGTCCCCGGTTGGGCAGGTCGTATCGCCATGTACTACGGACTGGAAAATGCCGTTAACAACGGTGTCAGCGGTGCCGCGCTTTCCAACACCCGTGACCGTTGGTACAACACCACCTCCACCGGTAAAAAGCAAGGTCGTATCTATTGGCAGGTTGCTTCCGAAGCCAATCATAAATACGACTACGTCCTCCTTGAGGGTGGCGGAAATGACGGTTGGGATGCCGCTCCCATCGGCGAGATGAGCAATAGCTTTGAATTCGAGGATTTCGACCTCAGTACCTATGCAGGCGGCTTGGAAGCCACCATTTATCAAACCATTAAGTATCATCCCGAATCCGCCATCGGCTATATGTCGATTTTCCAGACTCCCTTCCGTACCGAAGGCTCTCTGGAAGATATGACCGAATATTTCGAGATGGGTAAAAAGATCTGTAAAAAATGGAATATTCCCTATCTGGATCTCTATAACACCCTGACTGCAGAAACCTTTGATACTACCGTCTATACCCACGATAATATCCATGCCGTGGCTGCCGGCTACGACATTATGGTGTCTTATATCGCACCCTTTATGGAGTCCCTGAAGCCCTACTCCCAGGTGACGAAGGACACCGAAAAGACCGTCATCGCCTGCGTGGGCGACTCTCTCACCAAAGGCGAGAAGAGCGGCGACGTCATCCGTAACAGCTATCCTGCTTATCTCCAGGAGATGCTGGGCGAAGAAAATTACGAGGTTTATAACTACGGTTGGGGCGGTGCTGCTGCGCAGAACTCCGCAGCCACTGTTTATAAGAAGACTTATCCGTACAAAGAAAGCATGACCGTGGATCCCGACCAGGTGATCATTATGCTGGGTACCAACGATGCCAGAACCGACAACGATAACTGGAACTCCGCAGATCCTGCAGGCTCTTGCGCCAACTATAAAGCAGATCTCAAGGCGTTGGTAGAGGGATATATGAATCTTCCCTCCAACCCCACCGTTTATCTGGCAACTCCCCCCTACATCAACCGCGCCGCTTATCTCACCATTTATAATGACGGCGGTCTGCTGGCGGCTGTACAGGAAATTGCCACCGAACTGGACATCAAATTGATCGATACCTTTAATCCCACTTCCGAACACCCCGAGTTGATCTGCGATGATAATGCACATTATACTGCTGAAGGCTATAAGCTGATCGCCTCCATTATGTATGAAGGCATTACCGGAGAGACCGCTCCCACCCTCACTCCCGTTACCGAAAAGGACACGGCTGTAGAAGAAACCAATCCTGCAAAGCCCTTGATCCGCAACTGGAAGGCTTATTACGAGACGGTTGATGCATTCCGCATCGAGACCGTCGAGGACGTGGAGCTCTTTGGTGATCTGATCTCTGCCGGTATCACCTTTGAGGGCAAGACCGTCTATCTGGAGAATGATCTGGACTTCGAGGGCATCCGTTTCAAGCCCTTAGGTGCTTCTTCCGGTAAGTCTGAAAACCAGAACTACGACTACTGCTTCAAGGGTATCTTTGACGGACAGAAGCACGTCTTCTCCAACGTCAACATTACCGACTATATGTTCCCTGCTATTGGTCTCTTCCCCGCGCTCTACGGCGCAACCATTAAGAACTTCGGTTTGGATGGCGGTTTGATTGAGGGTTACACCGTCGTGGGCGGTATCACCGCTTACGGTGACTACGGCACCGTCATCGAGAACGTCTGGTCCTCTGCTGACGTCTTTGGCGTTTCCTCTGTGGCGGGTATCGCCGGCAATATGCGTCAGAACGGCGCACCCGAACCCCCCAAGATGGTCAACGTGGCTTGCTACGGTTTGATCAGCGGTAAAGAAATCATCTCCGGTATCAGCACTTGGGGTCAGACCAGCTCTCTGCGCACCGAAAACCTCGTTTTCGGCGGCGTTTTGGATCTCCATACCAAGGTCAATACCTGCACGCCCTTTGTTCGCTACGGTACCACCGGTCTGACCGGTCTTGCCACCGGCTACTACACCACTGAAGAGGCTGAAATGAAGACCGTCTACGTGGACGACGTGACCACCGAACGCTTCACCAAGGAAGAGTTCACTAACGGTGCCTTTGCTTACTACATGAATAACCTGGACGGCAACGCCACCAAGTGGACCATGAAGAATGGCTATGCAGTACCTTGGGGCGACGAAGATACGGACATTCGCAAGATTACCATCGAAAATAAGGACTACTTCACCGACGGTCATATCCCTGCTGATGTCCTTGCCACCGGTAGCTACTGGTACGGTACCGACGGTAAGTGCTACACTGCCGCTACCGCCGCTACCTGGGTTCTCGAAGATGGCGATGCCATTAAGATCGGTATCTCCGCCGCCGGCGCAGACTTTGATGCAGACGGTGCTATCACCACTGCCGACGTCGTCATGCTCCTGCGGTACGTTGATCACAAGGATGAAACCATCACCGAAGCCCAGGCAGACGTCAATGCAGACGGCACGGTCGTCGTCTACGACGCTGTACGGCTGCTGCAGGTCATCCGCGATATCGCAGAAATCTAAATAACAAAGGGGATGTAAAAAAAGTCCGGAACACAAAAAGCAAGAAAAAACACAGAAAAACATAGATTTAAAAAAGTTTTTATATGCCAAAAGGAAGAAAAAATCGCAGAACTCCGATTTTTACTTTTTATATGATTCTTTTTGCTAATCCCAAACCTCGCCGCTCGGTGTATCACATACACCTTCGGGTGACCC
>JAZNVY010000200.1:0-4365 GCA_045593105.1 Eubacteriales bacterium | reverse complement strand
TAAAAATAAAGGCAAATGTAAAAAAAGCATAACTTTATGCTTTTCGGCACATAACGAGCAGAAAGAATGAAGAAAACCGTGCCGGGGCACGGTTTTCAAGCAATTTTATTATTTATTTTTTACACTTTCATTACCCCAATTCATTTGGGAGTAGTTTTCTCTCCAATTTTACTCCCAATTCATTTGGGAGTAATTTTCTCTCCGATCCTTACTCCCAATTCATTTGGGAGTGCACCTTCTTCTTTTCTCCTCGTTTTGCAGTTATAACCTTAACATGAAGAAAACCGTGCCGGGGCACGGTTTTCAACCAATTTTATTATTTGTTATTTATTCTTTATTATTTCACTTTCAGATATTTTCGCTTTGCGCGATCCAGTTGCTCAATAAACTGCCGATCCAGCGGTGAGAACTTATAGTCCTTGCGATAGATCAAAACGTCCTTATAAACCTTTTGGTTCGCCGTACTCTCTTTTTTGACCAGCCCGAAATCCTTCAGCGTCCGCGCCCCCACCGAGGAGACCCACATAAAGGCGTTCGGCATCTTTTGAAGGAGCATGAACTGGCTGGCGCGGTCGTAGACGTAGATCCGCTTGTCCACGTACTCCGAAAGCTCCGCCTTTTTGACGTCGATAAAGGGTAGATTGGGAACGTACGGATCCGCATGGCAGATCTCAAAATACGGCTCCAACTCCTCCGGGGTGATATCCTCCCGGTCGGCCAGGGGATGGTTCTTATTCATCAAAAGGAAATAGGAGAATTCTGCCAAAGTCTCGCTGACCAGTTTTTTTTCCATAAACTGATTCTTGAAATACCGCTCAAAGCTTTCCTGATACCGGACGATACCTAAGTTAAACTCTTCCCGTACTACGTTGGCAATGGTTTTCATAGAATTGGTTTCTTTGTAGTAGATATCCGCCGGTTCGTCCGTACCCAAGCTGGCGGCAAAGGCCGTAAATGCCTTAGAAATATAGCTGGCGCGGGGTCCGGACACCGAAAAACGCTTACGGTGGCTCTTGCCGTTTTGATAAAGCTCCTCCATCTCGTCTACCTGAGAGATGATCCGCTTGGCATACTGGAGAAACTCCTCCCCGTCCGGCGTGATGGTAATGCCCTTGGTCGTCCGATTAAAAATGACGATTCCCAGGCTCTCCTCCAGCTCACGGATAGCACGGCTCAGATTAGGCTGACCCATATAAAGATTTTCCGCCGCCTTACTGATGGACATGGTCTTGGCGATCTCTACCGCATA
The DNA here is from genome assembly GCA_045593105.1 of Eubacteriales bacterium. GTDB lineage: Bacteria > Bacillota > Clostridia > Oscillospirales > QAKW01 > QAKW01. The sequence continues at coordinate 3,116 of JAZNVY010000200.1, read as the reverse complement.
TTTTAAATGAATAATGTTCATGCTTTCTTCTCCACGCGAGGCACTCTTTTTCCTAATCCGCAGATCAATTCGTAATGAATGGTCCCCAACTCCTTTGCCAAGTCGTTGATATCAATTCCGCCGCCCATCAAGGTTGCTTCATCGCCGGCTTTGCAGGGAATATTCGTCACGTCCACCATCATCTGATCCATGCAGATATTGCCCAAAATCGGCGCCAAATGGCCGTTTATCAGCACTTTGCCCTTGCCGGAAAAGGAACGAGGATACCCATCGGCATATCCTGCCGACAAGGTTGCAACCTTTACACATTTTTCGGTGGTATAACGGCGTCCGTAGCTAATATCCCGCCCTGCCGGCAACGTCTTAACGAAGGAAACGAGGCTCTTGACGGTCATTGCCGGCTTGAAGGGATTTTCCCGTCCGCCCGGCTCCAGTCCGTAAAGGACGATGCCGGCGCGCACCATATCCAAATGATAGTCTTTCCCCAAAAAAGAGCCGGCGCTATTGGCGGCGTGGCAGAGGGGCTCCACGCCTTTTTCACGCAAACGATCGCGCACCGCCAGAAAACGTTGCAGCTGTGCTTCGGTATATTCTTCCTCCCCATCGGTATCTGCAACCGAGAAATGAGTAAACAACCCCAGGAGAGAAAGACCGGGCAGTTCGCTTAACGCCGCTACCTGCTTCGCCGCCTCATCGGGATCAAAGGCATCAAACCCCAGGCGCCCCATGCCGGTATCCAGCGCCGCGTGCACCTTGATCTTACCGCCGCATTGCGCCACGGCTCGGCTGAGCCGCTCCGCATCCGCAAGGGAAAAGATGGTCTGGCAAAGATCGTAGTCCATCAAGTCCTTAAAATACTCCGCCGGAGTATAGCCCAGGATCAAAATCGGCTTTCGGATCCCCAGATTACGAAGCTCCACCGCCTCCTGCAGGCAGGAAACGCCGAACTGATCGGCGCCCAGCTTTGCAAGATACGGTGCCACCCGATCCACACCGTGTCCATAGGCGTTTGCCTTGACAATGGCCATGATCTGCACCGACTCCCCCACCTCGCGGCGGACGGTATGATAGTTTTCTCCGATGGCAGAGAGGTCGATCTCCGCCCAGGTTCTCTTAAAATGCTTCATACTCAAACTCCATCCAGGCATTATTGATATATCCGGCGAGTTCCTCCGGCTGCAGGGCGCGCACGCTCTGCGCCTTGGCGGCAAGCTGCGCCGCACGGTTATGCAGATAAACGCCGGTCTTGACCGCCCCAAAGGGATCGGCGGCTCCTGCCAAAAGTCCCGTAATCAAACCTGCAAGCAGGTCGCCGCTTCCGCCCTTGGCAAGGGCAGAACAGGGGGCGGAAAGGATCTCGGTACGCAGACCGTCGGTCACCACCGTCGCCGCATCCTTTAATACTAAGATCATATGATGCTTTCGGGCAAATTCTTCCGCCAGTTCCAGGCGGTTTTTCCGTACCTCCTGCACCGTACGGCCGCAGAGGGCGGCGAACTCTCCGAGATGGGGCGTCAAAACCGTAGCCCCTTGGCGCGGACTCAACGCACTTCTGCTGAGATGCCAAAGACCGTCCCCATCCACCACCAAGGCGCAAGGGAGCGTCCAGATCTTTTTCAATTCTCTCGCCACGCCGGGTCTTCTGCCGACGCCGCTTCCGAAAAGAAAGGCGTCAAATCGACCCTTGGCATAATCCTTTTTACGACAGAGCACCGGACCGTAAAACTTGGCGGCGGCGGCCTTCCGCGCCGTCTTCGGCAGATAGCCGTAGACCAGCCCGGCACCGCTTTTTAAAGCACCCAGAACCGCCAGGGCGGCGGCACCGGGGTATTGGGGCGCGCCCACCCGAAGGCCGGCGGCGCCGTAGGAATTCTTATGCCCCCATTCCTGCCGCGGCGGCAGTTCCGGGGTCAACTCCTCACGCATAATATTTTCAGCATACCGCTTAGGGATGCCGATATCCGCCAAGACCACCTCGCCGCAATCAGCCAAAAGATGGCAGGGCTTTTTAAAGGCAAAGGTGACGGTCTTCAAGGGTTGCAGCGTTCCGGGAGAGCAAACGCCGCTCCTGCCGTCCATCCCGCTGGGAAGGTCGATCGCCACCACGGGGGCGGTGATCGCTCCTAAAAGCTTTTGCACCTCAGAGGGCAGTTCGCCATGGAAGCCGGTACCGAAGACGCCGTCCACCACGAAGGGATAGCCCTCCGGCTCGCCAACGAAGGGAACGCCCAATTCCTTACATTTATTATAATAATAAGCGCAATCCGGCGAGCGCTCCTCGCCCCCAACCGGCAGAACCGCCGGGTGGTAATGGGGATGCAGGAGGCATGCCAAGGCATAAGCATCGCCGCCGTTATTGCCGGTTCCTGCCAACAAAAGCACCCGCTCAAAGCCGCGCTCTTCCATCAAAGCACTCACCTCGCGGTAAAGGGCTTCGGCGGCGTTCTGCATCAGCCGGACGGAAGGAAAAAGCCCTTCCTCCACCGTCCGAAGATCCATCTTCTTCATTTCACCGGGGGTGACGATCTTCATTGCATTTTTCCTCTTGCCCGGGTGGCAAAAACGTCCAGCACCGCCGGGGTGGGCTGGAAGAGGATGCAGACCTTCTCCCCCTTTTGATCCAGGGTGATCCAGTAATAGCAAGGCTCTTCTCCTTGATTAGAGAGGAAGGAACGAACTTTCTGACCCTTGGGCATCCCTTCGATGGGACCGTAACTGACCGTCTTGGAAATATCGGCCTTCAGCATCTCGCGCCGACGCTCTTTATTGATGATCCGGGTAAAGGTGATCTCATTCTCCAAAAGGGAATATTCCAGTTCATAATTAAAGGATAAAAACAAGCGGTACGCCAGATAGCAAAGACCGGCGCAGAGGAAAATGCCGATGGCACCCAGATACATGATCAGAAAGACCCCCAGCACCATGGGCGCAACGCTATAGACCATCCTTTTCAGATGATCCGCCGCCGTCATTTTATAAGGCAAGCAATATTCGATGAAGTTTTCCATTTGCTCAAAACACCTCTTTAATTCAATGTTACATTATATTTTATCACATCATTATTACATTTTCAATATCACTTTCTTTTAAAAAAACTATTGATTTTATTTGTTTCG
>JAZNVY010000199.1:0-7010 GCA_045593105.1 Eubacteriales bacterium | reverse complement strand
CTGCTCATAGCTGGTGCAGCAACGGCGGTCGTTGATGATATTATAACTGCTCATGATGGTCCAGGGCTGAGCCTCCTTGACGCAGATCTCAAAGCCGCGGAGATAGATCTCCCGAAGGGCGCGCTCGGAGACCCGGCTATCGCTCATCTTACGGTTGATCTCTTTATTGTTGCAGGCGAAATGCTTGACGGAGGAGGCAACGTTTTCGCTCTGGATGCCCTGCACCTTGGCGGCGGCAAATTTACCGGAGATCAGCGGATCTTCGCTGAAGTATTCAAAGTTCCGGCCGCAAAGGGGAGTGCGGTGGATATTGAGCGCGGGGGTCAGCCAGGTGGCCATACCGTTTTCCTTACATTCCAAAGCACCGGCTTTACCGATCTCATAGAGCAGGCTGGGATCCCAGGTGCAGGCGATGAGGGTGGCGCAGGGCCAGGCGGTGGTGGGAAGTCCTACCCGGGGAGACATCCGGACGCCGGCAGGGCCGTCGGCGGTCATGAATGCCGGGATGCCCAGGCGGAGAATATCGCCAAAGCCCTTGGTGTTGGCGGCGCCGCGATCGGGGACACCGCTCACAAGACCGATCAATTCATCATCGGTCATCTGCATGATGAATTGATCCATTGTGATCTTTCCGCTTGCCACGTCCTCCAGCTTCCAGACCCGGCCGGGGCCTTTGGGATTTTCCGGCACTTCTACCTGCAGGGCAGGGTTCTCGATGCCGTAATCTTTAAACTCCTTGACCGGGAAAGAGGGGAGGGCTTCAAAGGAGCCGTCTGCCAGCATTCTCTTTTCCAGATTATTAGGAGCACATTTTTGGGTGAGCTGCTTGGTGACGATGAATTCTTCCGTCACGGTATAGCGATAATCAGCCTCCTGCAGATTGCGGCAATGGTTACCGGCAAAGAAGCGGTAGTCGCCTTTTTCTAAAACGTAGGCAGACATCTGCAGTTTCCCGAGGTCATCATAGCTTGCCATATCGCCGACGGGGAAGGCGCAGGTGATCTCTTCGCTTTCACCCGGCTGCAGAAGGGCAGTCTTTTTAAAGGCGGCCAAGGAAATGGCCGGCTTGCCCAGCACGCCCTGGGGGGCGGAATAATAGATCTGCGCCACCTCTTTACCGGCAACCTTACCTGTATTGGTCACCGTCAGGGTGACTTCAATGGTATCGCCCTTGAGGGCGGCTTCCGGCTTGGAAAGCTCGAAGGTGGTATAGGAAAGGCCGTAGCCAAAGGGATAATTGACCCGATCCTTTGCTTTGGGGATGGTCTCAAAGTAGCGGTAGCCCACATAAATATCTTCATAGTAGCAGACGTAATCGTCGCTGGCATTGAAGGTATCGGTGGAGGGATAATCGGCAAAGGTCTTGGCGAAGGTATCGGTCAGCTTACCGGAGGGGTTGACCTTACCGGTGAGAATATCGGCGATCACCAGACCGCCCTCCATACCGGCCTGCCAGCCCATCAAGGCGGCATCGATCTTGGCATTATTCTTGATCCAGGAGACGTCCACCATACCGCCGACGTTCAGGACGACGACGCTATGCTCAAAGGCCGCGGTGACGTCGTCTACCAGTTTCTGCTCGGTATCGGTGAGGTAAAAATCACCCTTTTCGCCGGAACGGTCAAAATGCTCCCGGGAATAACGGTGAATGGTGATGATCGCCACGTCGGAATGGGCTGCCGCATCGGCGATCAGCTCGGCAGGCAGCTCGATCTCGTCGTAAAGACGGTCGCTATCATGCTCCGGCAGGAGGGGAACCGCATAATCATAATAGTACTTACTTACCGGCTCATAAACGGAGTAGTCCGGAGCCTGGCAAAGAAAGCCTTCATAAATATTGCGGATATATTCACAATAGACTTGGCCGCTTCCGCCGCCGCCCTTGACATAGTCCAAACTGCCGATGCCGAAAAGGGAAACGGCGGTGCCTTTTTTGAGGGGCAGCAGTCCGTTATTTTCCAAAAGCACCATGCCTTCGCCGGCAACCCGACGGGAAAGTGCGATGTGCGCAGGGCAACCGCTGAGGCGTTGGCCATTCTCGCCGAGGGGGGTGGTCAGATTGTATTGGTATCTGGCCCACTTTTTAGGCTTTACGTGATAGCGGGGTCTCATGAGATTCATAAGAAAATCCTCCTGAAATTTATAATTCTAATTGCATTATAAGACGAAATGTGTTAAGATTCAAGTAAATAATTGGGAAAAACAAGACAAATTGTGCAAATGGAGAGCAAAATGCAGGAAATTTTCAGAGAGATCAAAACGAGTATTGAGTTCAGCCGCCGCTCATCTCTTAATTTTTCGGCGCATATCCATGAGGATATTGAGCTGATCTATGTGAAAGAGGGTGGCGGCTATGGAGATTGCAACGGCAAGCGCTATCGTTTGACCCCCGGTTCCTTCTTTATGGCTTTTCCCAACCAGGTGCATCGGTATGCCGACTGCGTTCCCGGAGAGTATCTGGTATTGATCGTCAAGCCCAGTGCCCTTTTGAGCTATGGGGAGGTCTTTTTAGAAGGAGAGCCCGGCTCTGCCCTCTGGCAGGCGAAGGACGAAAACGCGGTCTATTTGCTGGAAAGGGCGCTGGCAGAGTATAAAGAGGAGGGCGATAGTCCCATCATCCGGGCGTATCTTACCGCCCTTTTCGGGAAGCTTCTGCGGCATTATCCCATTGAGAAAAAACGGGTCTCCGGCGATACGGTGCTGGAGATCTTGCAGTACTGCGCCCGGCACTATAAAGAGGATCTTTCGGTGGCGTCCATTGCGGAAGAGCTGAACCTCAGCCGTAGCTCAGTCTCCCATATCTTCAGCCTGCGGATCGGGATGAATTTCTGCGACTATCTGAACGGACTGCGTCTTTCGGACGCCGTTTCCTTACTGAAGAATAAAAGCTACTCCATCACCGAGGTGGCGGAGCGATCGGGCTTTTCCACCCTGCGCACCTTTAATCGGGCGTTTTTGAAGCAATACGGCGTTTCTCCATCATCCTATAGAAAAAAACTGTATAAGGGTTGAGAAAAGAATGCTCCTATGTTAAAATATTAAATATACTATAAGAAAGGCGGTGCCGAATTGAACCCAAAACTGCGAGAAAAAACCTTAGAATCTCTATCGGCGGTACTGCCTATTACCGGTATCATGATGCTGATCAGTATCTTTTTGGTGCCGATGGAGCTGGGGACGATGGTGATGTTCCTGGCGGGTGCGGTGATGCTGATCCTGGGGATGGGCTTTTTCCAGCTGGGCGCTGAAATGTCCATGACTCCCATTGGGGAAGGCATCGGCGTGCAGATCTCCCGGACGCGCAGGGCTTGGGTCGTGGCGTTGATCGGCTTTATCATGGGCGTGATCATTACCATTTCCGAGCCGGATCTGCAGGTGCTGGCGGAGCAGGTGCCCTCCGTTCCCAATCTCGTCTTGATCCTGACGGTGGCGGCAGGCGTCGGCATCTTCCTGGCGGTGGCCATTCTCCGTATTAAATTCAAGATCGACCTTTCCCGGTTGCTGATCGTTTTATATTCGGTGCTGATCATCGTTTCGTTCTTTGTCCCCAAGGAGTTTTTGGCGGTGGCCTTTGACTCCGGCGGTGTCACCACCGGTCCCATGACCGTTCCGTTCATTATGGCTATGGGCGTGGGATTGGCATCGGTGCGCAGCGATAAGAACGCCGTCAGCGACAGCTTCGGTCTGGTGGCGCTCGGGAGCGTCGGCCCTATTTTGGCGGTGCTGATCTTGGGCTGTTTTTTCCATCCCACCGAGGCGGCTTATTCCTTGGGCGAGGTGGCAAAGGTGGTTACCACCCGGGACGTGGTAGAGGTCTTTTTCCGGGAGCTGCCGGCGTTTGCCGGAGAGGTCACGGTATCTCTCTTACCGATCCTTGCGGTATTTCTGCTTTTTCAGCTGATGACCCACCGTTATCAGAGACGGCAGATGAAGCGGATCGCCGTCGGTATGATCTATACTTATATTGGCTTGGTGCTGTTCCTTTGCGGTGTGAACGTCGGGTTTGCGCCGGTAGGCTCGTTCCTTGGAAAGGAACTTGCCGGTCTCTCCTATAACTGGGTATTGATCCCCATCGGTATGGTTATCGGTTACTATATCGTCAAGGCAGAGCCTGCCATTCAAGTCTTGAACCATCAGGTCGAAAACGTAACCGACGGTGCCATCTCCGTCCGAGCGATGAATCGGAGTATGTCGCTGGGCGTTGCTATCAGTATCGGTCTTGCCATGCTTCGGGTGCTTTTGAATATCCCTATTCAATGGATCGTTGTCCCTGGGTATCTTATCGCGCTGGGAATGTCGCTCTTCGTGCCGAAGATGTTTGTCGGTATCGCGTTCGACTCCGGCGGCGTGGCCAGCGGCCCCATGACCTCCACCTTTTTGCTCCCCCTTTCCATCGGCACCTGCCGGGCGCTGGGCGGCAATCTGATGACCGACGCCTTTGGCGTGGTGGCATTGGTGGCGTTAACTCCATTGATCGCTATTCAGATCATGGGGTTGGTCTATCGGGTCAAGATGGCGAAGCTGCATAAGAACGCTCTGCTCCATGCCGGTCTGACCGACGATAGTGACGATATTATTGATCTGGAGGTGGACTTTGATGAATAAAATGAAAACCTATCAGCTTTTGATGCTGATCGCCACCCCCAAGCTTGCGGATCGGGCGGCAGAGTTATTTTTAAAAAGTGCTCTGCCCATCCAGTATCGCCTGAATGCGCAAGGTACCGCCTCCAGCGAGATCATGGATACGCTGGGACTGGGAAGTATCGATAAAGGCGTGCTGATCAGTACGGTGCCCCAAAGCTTTGGGCAGACCATGCTGGGGTTGCTCCATTCGGAACTGCGGCTGGATGCGGTCAATAGCGGTATTGCTTTTACCATCCCCCTTACCGGGGTCAGCAACCTTTTGCTCCGGATGATGGATCAGACTGCAAAGGAAACAGACTCCGCTAAAAACGGAAAGGATGAAATGTCTATGGGAACATCGAAATACGTATTGATCTCTGCCATCGTCAACCGTGGCTTCAGCAGTGAAGTTATGGACGCGGCGCGCGCTGCCGGTGCCGGCGGCGGTACGGTGCTTCATAGCCGCAGTATCGGCAGTGAGGAGGGCACCAGCTTTTGGGGCTTGAGCGTGCAGGAGGAGAAAGAGATCGTCTTGATCCTCGCCGATCATGGGAAAAAGACCGATATTATGAGCGCCATCAGCAAGAATTGCGGAATGCACAGCGATGCCAAGGGCGTTGTTATGTCCTTACCTATCGATGCAGTAATGGGCTTATAAAAAATACGGAGCAGATCTCCTGCTCCGTTTTTTTCAGCGTGTCAAGAACCCTGTTTTTTATCTTTGACACGCTGGGTAGACTCTCAAAAATGTTTCCGAATTCGCGGGGCCGATCTCGTCGGCGTACATGGGTACGGTAGAGAGCGGCCCCGCGGATAGCAGAAAATTTTAATTAAAATCCGCATTTTCATGCGGATTTTTTCCTTATAAAAAAACAACGAGAAAGAGTGGGTTCTCTTTCTTGCCGTGATATTGCAAAATCAGTACAAACTTTCAGATCTTTTCTTTTTCTGCGGTCGGGGACTTTTTTGACAGTCTGTAAAATACGGAGCAGATTTCTGCTCCGTTTTTTCTATTTATATAGGTTACGAAAAGCCGACGGAGAAAGCCCGGTGCGTGCCTTGAAGGTGCGGCTGAAGTTACTGCTGTCGCTGAATCCGCATTGCTCCACGATCTCGCCGATAGGGAGATCGGTTTGGATCAGCAGGTTTTTAGCGGCGGCCAGTCGGCAGGAAAGAAGATATTCCATTACCGACATTCCGGTGATCTCCTTAAACCGATGGGAAAGGGAGGAGGGGCTGACGTTATATTCTTTCGCCAAGGTTTCCAGGGTATAAGGAACGTCGTAACGCTCCGCAAACCGATGCTGGAGATCCAAAATCATCTCCGTCTGCTCTTGCTCCAAAAGGGCAAGCGGGTTCGGTAGGCGGCGATAGAGCAGAATTAAAAGCTCCTCCACCAAAAGCTCCAGCATTTCAGCGGTCATCGTGCGATCGGAGGCAAGCTCCTCGGTGATCCGTACCAGCAGACGGTGAAATTCCGGCAGTTGATCCGCCACGTCGATAAGGTTGCAAAACCCCCGGGGACGGTTGGAGAGGAGCGAATAGATCCGATTGCTCCGATGCTCGGCCGAAGGCTCGATTTGCAGGATATACCGTTCGTAACCGGCAGACTCTATCGAGTGATCTTCATACCGGCTGAAAAGAACGACGCTTCCGGCCTTGGCGCAGTAATATTGATCCCGGACACGGATCTCCGCTTCTCCTTTCAAAATGAGGATAATTTGGTGGCAATCGTGGTAGTGGGGTTCCTTTTTGACCACCTGATCTGAGAAATATGACGCTTGTACTAATGAACTCATGGGCATCCCTCCTTTCATCATTATAGTGGAATGAATGAAAAATTGCAAGATTTACATAAAATAATGCAGTATTGATATGGAAAAAAGCTGTTTTTTATATTAAAATGAATAAAAAGGAGTGATTACCATCAAACGAACGGTCTATTCAGATTTACAAACCTTTAAGGAGCAGAACGAGAGTCTACAGACTCATCTGCCCTTTGCGGAAGATACAAGCATTTTGAAAGCCCCTTTGACCATCGGGAATACCGTCATTCCCAACCGGCTGGCGGCGCAAGCCATGGAGGGGTGTGACGGCACCTTCGGCGGCAGTCCCGATACGCTGACCAAGCGGCGGTATCAAAGGGTTGCCGAGGGCGGCGTGGGACTGCTTTGGTTTGAGGCCACCGCCGTCTTGCCGGAGGGGCGCGCCAATCCCCGGCAGTTATACATTACCGAGGAGAACCTGGACGATTTTAGGCGCCAGGTGGAAGCCATCAAAGAAGCAGGACTGCGTGCCAACGGCTATGAGCCGGTGGTACTCATGCAGGCCACCCATTCCGGTCGCTATTCCAAGCCGGAGGGAACGCCGGCACCCTTGATCGCTTA
>JAZNVY010000198.1:0-7800 GCA_045593105.1 Eubacteriales bacterium | reverse complement strand
CGGAATTGAAAAACATAAGCCTGGAGCGCTATTGCGATACGGTCCGTAAGGACGGCGGTATATTGATCCATGCCCATCCGTTTCGGCAGAGAAAAATCAGAAAATCAATTCGTCTATTACCGGGGCTGACCGATGGGGTAGAGACGGTAAATAAATGCAATGAACCGAAGGCGAATTTTCTGGCGGATCAATATGCAGAATACTTTGGCTTAATGAAGATCGGCGGTACGGATTTGCATAATCAATCGCATTTTTCTACGCTTGGCGGTGTGGCGATGCCCTTTGAAATAGATGATATTAAAGCCATTTTTTCGGAGGCACGCAAGGAAACGATCCGCATTCTATAAAATGCCTGGAAAGCAAAATTACTTTCCAGGCATTTTGCTTTTTGTGGGCGATTCAACTTTGAATTTGTACGTTCATAGAATGAAGGGATAAGGAGATGATTGAATGGAACTTCCGGTAAAAAGCGCAACCTATGCAATGAAAGGAAAGCAATTACTGCATCAAAACGGAATTCGTTCTTATGTCGGGAAACGAAGCGGAGAGTCCGGTTGTTATTACTATTTGAATATTGCGGAAAAAGATTTGGCGTATGTTCGGAAAATTTTAGAGAATGAAAATATTCTGAAATAACTGACTGGAATTGAGGGATGAATGATGATATATTTTGATAACGGCGCGTCTTCACATCCCAAGCCGCCGTCGGTAGTGAGGGCGATGGCCGGATGGCTGCAAAGAAATGGTGCAAATCCCGGCCGAAGCGGTCATAAAATGTCGATGAGTGCGGCGGAATTGGTTTATAACACCCGTATCGCCATGGGAAATCTTTTTGGCGTAGATAAGCCTGAAAACGTGGTGTTGGTACCCAATGCGACGTTTGCTTTAAATACGGTTTTATTGGGTTTGTTTGAAAAGGGTGATCATGTGATCACCACAGATCTGGAGCACAACAGTGTGCTGCGTCCCTTGTGGCATTTGCAAAGTAAAGGGGTAGAAGTGACTGTTGTGCGAGTGGATTTTGAGGATGATGCGCATACTTTGGAGCGAATCATGAAAGCGATCCGACCGAAAACCAAAGCGATAATATGCACGCATTGCTCCAATATATGCGGTCGCATTTTGCCGGTCGAGAAGCTGGCGGAGTGTAAACCGCCTGCGGTTTTGCTCATTGTGGATGGTTCTCAAGGCGCCGGCTCACTGCCGTTAAACGTTGTAAAAAGCGGCATTGATTATTATTGCGCACCTTCTCATAAGGGACTTTTGGGTCCACAGGGGGGCGGAATTATTTTGATCAATAATCGCGCTCCGCGTCCATTGATCTTTGGAGGGACCGGGACGGAAAGCTTCAATCCGGAGCAACCGGCAGAACTTCCGGAACGCTTGGAAAGCGGCACCTTGCCGACACCCATCTGTGCCGGCATGCTTGCCGGTGCGCAGTATATTGATGAAGTGGGGCAGGAAAAGCTTTATTCTCATAAAAGAGCGTTGACCGATTATGCTTATGAAGAGCTTTCTCGGGTACCGGGGATCGAGCTTTATATGCGGCCTTTTGCAGAACGATGCATCGGTGTGATTCCGCTGAACTTAAAAGGGTGTCATTCCGGCGATGTGGTTGCATATTTGAATGAAAAAGAAATCTATGTGCGCGGCGGTATTCATTGTGCGCCACTTTTTCATCGGCGGATGGGGACGGAGGTGCGCGGAATGGTGCGAATCAGCTTTGGTTGCTTTAACAATGACCGAGAGGTAGATCAGCTAGTGCGTGTTCTTAAAAATTTTACTAAATAAAATAGAAAAAACTATTTATTTTACTAAATAGATATGTTATAATACAATAGAATAATAATTTTCAGGAAAAGAATGGAGACGCCGATGTTTGCTGATTTTTTTGATCATGTGGTAAATGTGATCCGGACCATCCAATTTAAAGATTATATTGATATCCTGGTTGTCGCTTATTTAATTTACAGTGTTTTGAACTTTATTAAGCAGACAAGAGCCGGGCATCTTTTGCGTGGTCTGGCGGCGTTGTTGATCCTCATCATGTTGGCAGAGGTGTTAGAGCTGAGCGCGGTGGGATATCTCATGAATAATGTCCTGCAGTTGAGCTTTATTACCATCATTATCGTCTTTCAGCCGGAGCTTCGCTCTTTGCTGGAAAAATTGGGACGGATCAATCTTTCCAAGGTTCTTCCGTTTTCCAAAGGTCTTGACAGCGAAAAAGAGCGGATCACCTCCGGGATCGAGAGCATCTGCGATTGCTGCTCGGATCTTTCTAATCGGAAAATCGGCGGCTTGATCGTACTGGAACGAACGACCAAGCTGGGGGACGTGGAGATGACCGGCATCAGTATGAATTGTGATCTATCTGCGCAGGCCTTGGTGACCATCTTTTTCCCCAATACGCCGTTGCATGACGGCGCGGTGTTTATTCGTGATTTTCGGATCGTTTCTGCCGGCTGTCTGTTGCCGTTGAGCCAGCGCCTGGAGATCAGCAAGGCTTTGGGTACCCGGCACCGTGCCGCAGTGGGTCTGAGCGAGATCTCTGATGCTTTGGTGGTCGTTGTCTCGGAGGAGACCGGAAAGATTTCTTATGCTTCCAATGGCGAGATCCATATCGGTGTTTCTGCGGATGAATTACGCAACGTCTTGGCGGACACGTTCCTCTCTGATAAAGAAAAGAAAAAGGCGGAGGTGGAAGCATGAAGATGATCAAAGAAAAGCTCTTGCATTTTTTGAAATATAACTGGCCGATCAAGCTTCTGTCTCTATTTCTGGCCATCGTTATATGGTTTATGATCTGCGAGTACGTGGATCCCGATACCGATACAAACGTCAATAATATCGGTATTACCATGCAGTATGAAGGCTCTGTCCCTGAAAAGGAGGGGCTTGGTGTCATGACGCTGATTGAGGAAACGGTTTCCGTTCGCGTCAGCGGCTCGCGTGACACCATTGCTTTGATGAACCCCAATAAAATCACAGCATCGGTGGATATCAGCAACGTCACTCGAAGCGGTGAATATGACCTCCCCGTAAAGATCGACCTGGGGGGGCAAAACCTGAAGTTAATCGATCAATCGGTGGATACCGTAAAGGTCAAATTTGATACGAACGTCGTCAGCAGTGTCAAGGTGAACGTTGAGGTCAAGGGCGGTGTAGCCGAAGGCTTTATTAAGGAAGAGCCTACCATGCTCAATAACTTCGTGACGGTGACCGGACCGAAGCAGATCGTGGATACCATTGCTTCGGCAGAAATTGAGATCGTGCAGGATATCTTTAAGGAGACCAACACCTTTAGTTGTGCATATACGTTGGTTGATAAGGATAAAAATCCCGTTCCAACGACCTTTTTGCAGGTGGATGTTGAAAAGGTAGACGTGACCGTTGCGGTCGTAAAGGAAAAGACCGTTCCCCTTAAAGTCAGCGTTGTCAATACCAGCGGCGGTACCGATGGCTCTTTCTGTACTGCTAAAGTTCAGCCTGAAAGCATTACCATTACCGGCAATGCAGAGGTGTTAGATGCGATTAATGCAATCGATCTCGGCGTCATCGACGTAGCTGAAAAGACGGAGGATTTTGAGACCAGTATTGCTGTCGTTTTACCCAATGGGGTCAAGAATGTCAATAATGTTGAGACCGTCAAGGTTTCGGTTGCTTTCAATGATGTACAGACCCGTACGATTAAAGTGACAAACCTTGCTTTGGATAACCTTCCTGACGGTACCAATGCGTCAGTTTCCGAAAAGAGTATGACGATTAAGGTGCGCGGCATCGCGGAAGATCTGAAAAAACTTAACGCAGAAAACGTTTCCTTGATCGCCGATGTTCGCAGTCAAGTCCTGCCGAAGGGAACGAATCGTTTGAATGCGGTTGCGATGTTCCCTGACGATCTGAAGGTCGGTGCGGTTGGGAAATATCAGATAACGGTTGTGGTTTCATAATAAAGTGATCCGACCTTTGCAGAGGAATGGGGTCGGATCATTTTGCTTTATGTATTTCAAAGGAAAAACGAGAAAGAGGTAAATTATGATCAATTATTTGAATGCACCCAGTGATGAGCTTTTGGCTGAATTGGATGCGCTTCGTCAGCAATATTTGCGCTATAAAGGCGATATTATCCGCTTGGATATGACAAGAGGTAAGCCGGATGTTGAGCAGCTTGAACTTAGTGAGGAAATGCTCGGTATTATTCGTTCTAATGATGATTGCATTGCCGAAAATGGTTTGGATTGCCGGAATTACGGTCTTTTGGACGGTATTCCGGAAGCAAAGCGCTTGTTTGCCGACGTTCTGGGTGTTCGTCCGGAACAGTTGATTTTGGGCGGAAATTCCAGCTTGAATATGATGTTTGACTCTTTGGCACGGGTGTTTTGCTTTGGTAATCTGAATAGCGTTCGTCCCTGGAGCCAGGAAAAGCGGATCAAGTTTCTTTGCCCGGCCCCCGGCTATGATCGCCATTTTGCCATCTGCCAGCAGTTTAATATCCAGATGATTCCCATTCCTATGCATGAGGATGGGCCGGATATGGATTTGATCGAGAGTCTTGTGGCAGAGGATGATACCATCAAGGGTATTTGGTGTGTGCCCAAGTATTCTAATCCCACCGGCGTCGTTTATTCTGATGAGGTGGTTCGCCGCTTCGCGAATTTGAAGCCGAAGGCGCCCGATTTCCGGATCTTCTGGGATAACGCCTATGCCGTTCACGATCTCTATGATGAGCATCCTCAGTTGCTGAATATTCTCGATGAGTGTGAAAAGGCCGGCAATCCCAATATGGCCTTGATGTTCAGCTCCACTTCTAAAATTACCTACCCCGGCAGCGGTGTAGCGATGCTGGCAACCAGTGAAAAGAATGTGGAATTTGTCAAGAAGCAGATCAGCGTTCAAACGATCGGCCCCGATAAACTGAACCAGTTGCGCCACGTTCGTGTCTTTAAGAATAAAGAGGGACTTCTGGCGCAGATGAAAAAGCATGCCGAGATCCTGCGGCCTAAATTTGAGGCGGTACTGAGCACCTTGGAGCGCGATTTGGGCGGCACCGGAATTGCCAAGTGGAGCAAACCTCTGGGCGGCTATTTCGTCAGCGTGGATACTCTGCCGGGCTGCGCCAAGCGCGTTTATCATCTTTGCGATGAAGCCGGTGTGTCTCTGACCATGGTCGGTGCAACCTTCCCGTACGGAAACGACCCGGACGATACGAACATTCGCCTGGCACCGTCTTATCCGCCGGTGTCCGAGCTTATGATTGCTATGGAACGTTTTACCGTTTGCGTGCGTATTGCTTGTATCGAAAAGATTTTGGCTGACCGCGAGGTGGCGGCGAACTAAGAAAGGGGAGCAATATGGAGATCGGAATGTCTTTGGCATGCTTTTATCCGATGGAACCCGAATTGGCCGTGCATGAAGCGGCTGCTTTGGGGATTCGGGTATGCGAGATCTTTTTGAATACCTATAGCGAATTGGATCCGGCATATCTGTACGATCTGCGTGCAGCATGCGACCGTTATGGCATTCGCGTATATTCCATTCACCCCTTTACGAGTTTTTTGGAAAACTATATGTTTTTCTCGCCTTATCCTCGGCGTGTAGCGGATTCGGTGGCTTTTTATCGTCGCTATGCCGAGGCGGCAAAGATCCTGGGCGCTCAGGTGATCAATATTCACGGTGACCGCGGAATCGGGCTTGAAAACCCCGAGTACTACGCGGAATTGATCCAACCTTTGCTAAAATTGCAGGATGAGACCGGGATTATTTATTCCATGGAAAACGTCTATTTTAATAGTGTGAATCACCCGGAATTTACGGCGCGGTTGCGTCAGTTAGCGCCGGACGTTCGTTTTACTTTAGATATTAAGCAAGCCTTTAAAGGCGATCAGGATCCCTATGTCTTGGCGGAAGCCATGGGGGACGCGGTGGTAAATTTCCACGTTAACGATCGGGATGATCAGCATATCTGCTTGTTACCCGGTCAAGGAACGGTGGATTACGACCGGATCGGCTCCATTTTAAATAAGAATGGCTATAGTGGCCCCGGTTTGATTGAAGTCTATCGAAGCAATTTTGAAAATCGCAATGAAATTGAGGCTGCAAAAACTTTTTTGGAAAAGAAATTAACTCTTGCAAATTGACGGAAAGTACGATATAATAGTCGTCGAAGTCGTTTTTGAAAGGCGGTGGATCCCCGATGAAGTGTCCCTTTTGCGGTTGCCCTGAGAGTAAGGTAATTGACTCCAGACCGGCGGATGATGAAGAAAAGATCCGCCGACGCCGTGAGTGCACCAGTTGTGCCAAGCGGTTTACGACCTTTGAAGCCATCGAGACCATTCCTTTGGTTGTGATTAAAAAGGATAAGACCCGTGAGCCGTTCTCTAAAGATAAAATCATGAAGGGCTTGATCCGTGCTTGTGAAAAGCGTCCGGTCAGCGTTGCTGATATGGAAAAGATCGTCTCGGATGTTGAATCCGTCCTTTATAATTCTATGGAAAAGGAAATCACCACCGAATATATCGGTGAATTGGTGATGGAAACGCTGAAGACCTTGGATGAGGTATCTTACGTTCGTTACGCCTCCGTTCATCGCCAGTTTAAAGATATTAATTCCTTCTACGAAGAAGTGTTAAAATTACTCAAGAAAGGTTAAGCGTTATGAAGCAGTGTGTACCGGTAGTCAGCGAAGAATATGATGGCGAGTTGCGCTTTTCCATCATCGAGTCAGAGCTCACCCCCAGTGCATGCATCCTGACGCTTGGCGCAAAGGACGGAGAAGAACTGATCGGTTTTAAGATCGAGATTCCTGCTGTCGTAAAGCGCTTGGGATTTAAGCTTTTTCAATTGCTTTATCCTTCCGGTACCGTGAAGATCTCCTCCATCGGAGAAAAGAGCGACCGACTCCTTTCTACCTTGGTTAAGTATTATCAGCCCGGCTATGAAGTGGGCGAGAAATTCACTGAGGATGCGGTTGAGATCGATTATGCTTTGCAAAATCAAGGCACCTATGATTTGAACCAGGATAAGATCTATCTGAAACTCTATTATGATGAGGAGCAGGATGAGGATCTTCCTAAGGACGAAAGAGTTCATCTTGATATGACCTTTTCCTTTAACTTGAGCAGAGAATCTGCCAGCCTTGTAGAGAAAAAAGAAGGCTATTCTGCGGATCTTCTTGCGTTTTTAATGAAATAAATTCTGCCGTGTCCTTGCGGTCACGGCTGATATGCTGGAGTGGCGCAGCCGGTAGCGCAACTGATTCGTAATCAGTAGGTCGTCGGTTCAAATCCGATCTCCAGCTCCAAAAAATTCCAAGTCTTCGGACTTGGAATTTTTTTATCCATTGCGAAAGCAATGGCATATCATCACGACGCAGTCGTGTATATCATTGCCGCACGAGTGCGGCGTATATCATCACGCGTTAGCGTGTATCAAAAAGCTTTCGCAATGATGATATACAACTTCTAACGAAGTTGATGATATGCAATTCCTGCGGAATTGATGATATACAACGGCAAGCCGTTGATTTTATTTGAGCCTTATAGTATAATCGTTGTAAAGGAAGTGAGATTATGCCCAAGAATTATTTGCTTATATATTCCGAACAATTAGCAACCGATATTGAATTGCTTTGCCAAAGTATAAAAGCACCTTCAAATACTTCGTTCCAAATTCGCAAAAGTTCAACCAGTGTTTATGCTAATATCCGCGAAGCAAATTATGGTCAAAGTAGGGCAGATATGCTTTCTAAGTTTGAAATTGCATTAAAAGAATGCAGTGAAACAGAAGGTTGGTTGCAACTTTTAT
>JAZNVY010000197.1:0-3635 GCA_045593105.1 Eubacteriales bacterium | reverse complement strand
AACACAGAAAAATATAGATTTATAAAAGTTTTCATATCCCAAAAGGAAGAAAAAATCGCAGAACTGCGATTTTTTCTTTTTATATGATGCTTTTTGCTAATCCTAAACCTCGCCGCTCGGTGTATCACATACACCTTCGGGTAACCCATAGGGGGAATCTTTCGCCCTATGGCTCGGTTTGAAATTTCCAAACATTTTTTCCTATCCCCTAAAAAAGGGGCTGTAAAAAAACATTCGTTTTTTTACAGCCCCTTTTTAAATTCTTATTTCAAAAGTTTGAAGTGGCCGATCACCGGCAGTTCCTTCATCTCGCCCTTGGCGGCATTGACGATACCCATGATCGCCAGAACCAGGCAAAAGATGCCTGCGGCACCGCTGATCAGGCCGGTCAGGAAGCCCCGAACGCCGAGCAACTCACCAAACACGCCTAAAATCGATCCGGCTACGTTCAGAATAATGCTGGTGATCCAGAGCACCAAGCCTTGGTTTGCATGGAACCGAGCATAAACGGACTCTTTGGCCGCAAAGATGGGAACCAGTACCAAAATACCAAAGTATGCCAGAATGGCAAATACCTTATTATCCTTCACATCCTGATCGGCAGCCATGACCTCCGGCTGAACTGCCGCATCCTTTGATTGACCGCAATTGGGGCAGAAAAGAGCGTCTTCACTCAGTTCTGCTCCGCATTTTCTGCAATAAGCCATTGTATATTCCTCCTATATAAATAGTTCTATTCTTATTTTATCGTAAAAGGGAAAATTGTCAACAGAAAAATTCCGTAATCAATACCCCGAGGCAGGATAAAAGTGCCGTCGGCAAAAGCCCCCATTCCAGGTACGCCACCACCAAGGCGACCAGCAGACCCACCGCCCCGGAAAGAGGGCTGGCGGTAGCCGAAAGGATGGCAGGAAAGGTCATGGCGGCCAGGAAGATAAACCGGCCTGCACCGCCGCCACACCGAAGGCGAAGGATACCGAAAAATATCCAAGCCCCACCGGCAGACCGTGATGCAGTCCTTTCAGATAATAACGCATTTCATTACTCCTTGAAAATCCCCTGCATTTTCGGTGAAAATGCAGGGGATTTCATTTATTTTTCTTCTAACACTTTTTTCAAAATTTCCTGCTTGCAAGGGAGCATCGTCTTCATATAGTCTGCAATATACGGAGAGATAATGTCATAACCGGAGGAGCTGGGGTGAATATAGTCCGTCGTATGCGTCAAGGTATTCATCTTCAATTCCTTGGTGATCTGCTCATGGTTATACATATCGAAATAGGTAATGCCCCATTTCTCGCAGATCTTTTTTCCCACTTCATTATAAGCGGTCATATCCGAGACGTAACCCTTCTCGCAGAAGGGCGCTCTGAAGTTGATGAGATAACCGATGGAGGCATTTTCGCCGTAATGCAGAATGGCATTATAGATCAAAAGCTCCAAGCCGCCGGCATAGGTATCCGGATCAAAAGTATCCGGATCGAAGCCTTCCTCCATCACGCCCACATCTGCCTTAGACCAGGCGTCGTTGACACCGCCGTGCAGGACGACGTAATCAAAGTCCTGGGTCTTTTTCTCCAAAAGCTGGGTCAGAACCGTGCCATGGGAATTAACGCGTACGCTGGAGACCGAGACGCCGCTCTTTCCGTTATTGACGGCATTCATGCCGTATTCATCGGCGATCCGGCGCGGCCAGCCCCGGACGCCGCTCATCCGTTCGTCCCGGGTGGCGATGCAGATCGAGTCGCCGACAAAAAGACCGTCTCTATTCTTCAAAGCATCTTCCACAAAATCCGGCAGGATGCCGCTGAGCGTGGAATATTCCTCCAGGGTGAAGGGATGGTTCCGAGTCAGGACGTAATCCCCTTTATTATCGTTATGGACGCTGAACTTGACGGAAGCACTCTCGGCAGGGGCAGTATAAGTATAAAACTTCAGTCCGCCTGACAGCACCGCTTCCTCGGTAGCCGTATGCGCATTGATGATCTGGAGGGGCTTTCCGCTCTTATCATAGGTATAGCCCATGACGACCTGCGCCGTTGCTACGGGGCCGAAGGTCACGCGATCTCCGCCCTGTACCTCAATGGGCTTCGATACCGAATACTTGGAATTCTTAGCGGTTTTTCCGGTATAGGAAATGACGGTGGCAGGAGTACTGCTCTGATAAAGATTAGCCAATTCTTCTTCCTTCGGAGGAGTATTCTGATCGCCCTCGGGTTCTTTCTCCTCTTCAACGGGATCGTCTTCCTTCTCCGCATCATCTTCGTTAGGCTTTTGCTCCGGCTCATCTTTGCCCGGTTGCTCATCCTTATTAGAGGTTTCCTGGTCCGGCTTTTTATCATCGGACTGCTCTTCCTTTTCGTTTGATTTATCCTCTTCGTCCGATTTGCCCTCTTCGTCTGATTTATCCTCTTCGTCCGGCTTTTCTTCCGGTTGATCCTCCTCTTCCTCTTCTTTTTCAGAAGATTCCTCCTTCTCGTCGGACTCTTTTTCCTGCTCGTCATCCAACGTTTCTTCTTCCTGATCCTCTACGATCTCCCCGGCCATGGCTTCCTCTTCCGGAACTTCAGCTTTACAGCCGCTCAAAAGCCCGATTGCCATCGCAAGGATCAATAATGCCGCTAATAATCGTTTATTCATCTTTGATCTCCTTTTATATCGCCTTATTTGATTTTATTCAGATCATAGGGGGTTGTCTGATATACAAAGTAGTTCAGCCAATTGCTATACAGCAGATTGGCGCAGGAGCGCCAGGTCACCAAGGGCTTCTTTCTGGGATCGTCGCCGGGGAAATAGTTGATCGGCATTTTGATGGGCTTCCCTTGGGAAAGATCGCGCTGGTATTCTTGGTTCAGCGTCATGGCGTCGTACTCCGAATGACCGGTAATGAAGATCTGCTTTCCTTTTTTGGTGGAGATGGCATAAACGCCGGCCTCCGGAGAGGACGCTAAGATCTTCAGCTCCGGCACCGCCTCGATATCCTCCCGAAGGACGGTGGTATGGCGAGAATGAGGAACCATAAAAGTATCGTCAAAGCCGCGGAACAGAATGGAACGCTTA
The DNA here is from genome assembly GCA_045593105.1 of Eubacteriales bacterium. Classification (GTDB taxonomy): domain Bacteria; phylum Bacillota; class Clostridia; order Oscillospirales; family QAKW01; genus QAKW01. Next base: position 575 of record JAZNVY010000197.1, on the reverse strand, counting down.
TAATCCGCGCTGTGCGGGAAAATGCCAAACAGCTTTGCGTCCAGCTGCTTCTTCTGAATGCCAAAGTGATAGTACAAGCCTGCCTGCGCGCCCCAGCAAATGTGGAAGGTGCTGTGAACGTGGGTCTTGCTCCACTCCATTATCTCGCAAAGCTCCTCCCAATATTCGACCTCCTCGAACGGCATCTGCTCAACGGGCGCGCCCGTTATTATCATTCCGTCGAAGTTACGGTGCCTTACGTCGGAGAACGTCTTATAGAATTTGAGCATATGCTCCTTCGCTACGTTTTTCGATTCGTAGGTGCTCGTTTTTATAAGCTCCATTTCGACCTGAAGCGGCGTGTTTCCGAGCAGACGTGAAAGCTGTGTTTCGGTCTCTATCTTCTTCGGCATCAGGTTCAGTATCAGTATCTGAAGCGGACGTATGTCCTGTCCCTCGGCGCGCGTTTCGTCCATCACGAAGATGTTTTCGCGGGATAGGACTTCGGCGGCGGGGAGATTATTCGGTATCTTGATCGGCATTTTGTAGTTCCTTTGGGGGTAATAAAGTCGGATCGTAGCCATGTCGTTCTGTGA
>JAZNVY010000196.1:0-5695 GCA_045593105.1 Eubacteriales bacterium | reverse complement strand
AGCAGCTCCGGCGTCTTACCCCCTGCCAGCTCCACCAGCGGCGTTGCTCCTGCAGTAGAGTCTACCGGGAAGGCAGCCTTTGCCATAGAACCGAATGCAATCAGCATGAAAACACGGGCGGTGATAGCGGGATTGACGATATTTCGTCCCAAACCGCCAAACAAGCCCTTCACGACGACGATCGCGAAGATCGCACCGAGCACCGCCTGCCAGATAGGCACGTTGGCCGGCAGATTGAGTGCCAGCAAAAGACCGGTCACCACCGCAGAGCAATCCTGCAGAGTAGGACCTTTTTTGATTGCGAGATTAAATAACCATTCCGCAAGAACGGCCGTGACAACGCAGGCAAGGATCACCCAGACCGCCGGCCAGCCGAACCAAACGATACCGGCGGCAGTAGCAGGCAGTAGAGAGATCACCACGTCCAGCATGATGTTCCGCGTCGTTTTCTTGGTAAGAATATGAGGAGAAGAAGAAAGTTGCAGCTTCAGCGCCATCAGACAGATGCCTCCTTTGCTTTTTCTTTAGCCATCGCTTCGCGGAGCTTTGCCTTTGCGATACGATTGGACTGGATCAAGGGACGGTTTGCCGGGCAGACGAATGCACAGCAACCGCATTCCATGCAGGTCTCCACCTGCAATTTTTTCAATGCTTCAATATCGTCCAGCTTATTGGCAGCAGCAATGGCGCTGGAGCGGAGCCCAAAGGGGCAATGACGGGTGCAAGCACCGCAACGGATGCAGGGGGTCTCATGGATCGGCTCATTTTCCTTTTGAGTCAAAGCCAGCAGGGCGTTGGTATTTTTCAATACCGGAACCTCCAGATTGGGGACAGCGATACCCATCATGGGGCCGCCGTAAAGCACCTTCACCGGATCTTCCTTAAATCCGCCGCAGGCCTCAAAGACCTCCTCCAGCGGCATGCCGATGGGCGCCACCACGTTTTGGGGCGCACGAACCGCGCCGCCGTCGATGGTGATGGTACGCTCGACTAAGGGCATACCGGTCTTAAGGTAACTGCCGATGGCGGCAACCGTCGAGCAGTTCAAGACCACGCAGCCTACGTCGATAGGCAGCATCCCGGCGCAAACCTTTTTCCCGGTGGTATGGTAGATGAGCACCTTCTCACCGCCCTGGGGATAGAGCGAAGGCAGTACCTTCACCGTCACGTATGCGTCGTCAGCCGCCATCTTTTTCATACTTTCGATGGCTTCCTTTTTGTTGTTTTCAATACCGATGACCACCTTGGTAATGCCCAGATATTCCTCCAAGGCCTCCAGACCGCGCTCCATATCCTCCACCCGGTCGATCATCGGCCGGGTATCCCTGGTAATATAGGGCTCGCACTCTGCACCGTTGATGATCAGCATCTCGATGGGCTTTTCCGCCGCCAGCTTCACGTAGGTGGGGAAGCCGGCACCGCCCAGACCCACGATACCGCTCTTGCGAATCGCTTCAATAAAGGAAGCACGGTCGGACACCTGGGGAGGTGCGATCGCAGGATCCGGCGTCATGGCGCCGTCACCCTCAATGGTGACGGCCGGTACCATCGTACCGTTGGAAAGTAAGGTGTCGGCAATTTTGGTAACCGTACCGGAAATGCTGGCGTAAATGGGAGAGGAGATAAAACCATCCTGCTCCGCCACCAAGGTTCCCACGTCCACGTGATCCCCCACCTTCACCACCGGCTTGGCAGGCTTGCCGATATGCATCACCATCGGCAATACCACCGTCTTAGGGGCAGCGAGGGGTACGGCAGCCATATTTGCTGTGTTTTTTCTATGCGGCAGATGAACGCCGCGAAGAGAAAATCCCATTTCTTTTCCTACCTTTCAAAATAAGTGTATAAATATAAAAATATCGAGACTATAACATACTTCTTTAATTATAAAGGAAACGACGATTTCTGTCAATGAAAATCGCTGTATTACACCGCATTTTCAATGGAAAATCAAGAAATATTTAGCGATAAAAATAAAGCGACAAAGATTTTGCAAAGATTTTGCGAAAATTTTGTCGCTTTTATTTTAATTAATGGTTGTTTTTTGTTTAATTTTTAAATTGTTGATGGCATCCGCCAGTATTAATTTGGATAAAAGATACGCTCTTTTTCCCTGCTTATGGGCCATCTCCGAGCGAGCCATCTTCAATTTTTCGTATTCCTCAGCCTCGTTGATCTCTTCGGGCAAAAGAGCCGAATCGCAAAGCAGCTCGACCCGATTGTATTCCGCATCCACCATGCCGCCGGAAATGGAAAAAAGGACTTTTTCCCCATCAGGTTTGGTATAGTATGCCTCGCCATAGGTCAAGGAAGCGGTAATGGGCGCACGATCGGCCATAATTCCCAGCTTCCCGTCGGTGATGGGAACGATGAGGGAAACACACTCCCCCCTATAAAAGACACGCTCCGGAGTCAGGATCTCAAGATGAAAACTTTTCATGCTCCGCCTCCGCCTTTCTCCGCACGTCGTCGATGGTGCCCACGTTAAAGAATGCGCTTTCGGGATATTCATCCGCCTCGCCGTCGATGATAGCCTTAAAGCTGCGGATGGTTTCGCTCAAGGGGACGTAGATTCCCTCCACGCCGGTAAACTTTTCTGCCACGCTGAAGGGCTGAGACAAGAAGCGCTGGATTTTTCTGGCACGATGCACCAGGATCTTATCCTCCTCGCTCAGCTCATCCATACCCAAAATTGCGATAATATCCTGCAATTCGTTGTAATGCTCCAGAATTTCCTGCACCGTCCGCGCCACTTGATAGTGCTCCTCGCCCACGATCTCCGGATCCAGCATCCGGGAAGTAGAATCCAAGGGATCCACAGCCGGATAAATCCCCAGCTCCGCGATCTTACGGCTGAGTACGGTGGTGGCATCCAGATGGGCAAAGGTGGTAGCAGGCGCCGGGTCGGTCAGATCGTCCGCCGGAACGTAAATCGCCTGAACGGAGGTAACGGACCCGTCCTTGGTGGAGGCGATCCGCTCCTCCAGCTCGCCCAATTCCTGGGAAAGGGTCGGCTGATAGCCTACCGCCGAGGGCATCCGTCCCAAGAGGGTGGAAACCTCACTACCCGCCTGAATAAAGCGGAAAATATTGTCGATAAAGAGCAGGACGTCCTTTTGGGACTCATCTCGGAAATGCTCCGCCATGGTCAAGCCGGTCAGTGCCACCCGCATCCGGACGCCGGGGGCCTCGTTCATCTGCCCAAAGACCAGCGCCGTCTTATCAAGAACGCCGCTCTCCTTCATTTCATGGAAAAGATCGTTACCCTCGCGGCTTCGCTCACCCACGCCGGTGAAGATGGAATAACCGCCGTGCTCGGTGGCAATATTATGGATCAATTCCTGGATCAATACGGTCTTACCGACGCCGGCACCGCCGAAAAGTCCGATCTTACCGCCCTTGGTATAGGGCGCCAAAAGGTCGATGACCTTAATGCCGGTCTCCAGGATCTCCTCGGTATTGGCACGTTCAGCATAGTCCGGTGCCGAGCGGTAGATAACGTTCCGGGGCGTCTCCTCCGGAATCGGCTCGCCGCCGTCAATGGGCTCACCCAAAACGTTCAGCAAACGCCCCAATACCGCTTCTCCTACCGGGACGGAAATAGGTGCACCGGTGGCGACCACGTCCATCTCCCGGCAAAGCCCTTCGCTGGCATCCAGCATGACGCACCGGACGGTATTACCGCCAATATGCTGCACTACCTCCATCGTACGGCGCTGTCCGCGGCATTCCAGATAGAGCTGCTCCCGGATCCGGGGCAGTGCGTTTTTCTCAAACCGCACGTCCACCACCGGGCCGGTGACCTGGAGGATCTTGCCAATATTTTGTTGCTTTTGATTATCCATCATGTTTCATCTCTCCTGCGACGGTTTTCGCGCGTTTTTGACGTAACGCCTTAGCGCCGGCGGCAATCTCGATCATCTCCTCGGTGATGGCGGCCTGACGCAGCTTGTTATATTGCACACGCAGCGTCCGGAGCATCTCCTCCGCATTGTCGCCTGCACTCTTCATAGCATTCATCCGTGCCTGCTGCTCGCTGCAATAGCTTTCTGCCAGGCAACTGAATACAAAACCCATGAGATAACTGGGAACGATGCCGTCCAGCACCTCCCGCTGGCTGGGCACGAATTCATTTTCCATCTCCCGAAGCCGGGGATTATCGGGAATGAACCGGGTACGGTCCAGGGGCAAAAGGGTCAGTTTTTTGCACTCACCCGGCTTATTGCCTACGTAGTCGGTGTAGATGATATTGATTTCATCCAACTGCTCGTTATCGTAATATTCCAGCAGTCTTGCGCAGATCCGCCGTGCATCCAACACCTGTGGCCGCAAAGCCGAATACTGAAAGTCTTCCACAAAGGGAATTTTTTTCTTAGCAAAATACTGCCGTCCGTATTCCCCGATAATAAAAAGGGTGGTACGGGGATGGCGGCTCATGTATTCCTCACAAAGCGCAATGGCCGCCTGATTATACATTCCTGCCAACCCCTTATCCGAGGTGATCAGCAGAATTCCGTGGTTTTGATGAGGTGTACTCTCCCGGACCGGCACCCGATAATAGCGGTCTTTCGTATCCAGGGGAATATGGAGGATCAGCTCACCGACCTTTTTGCGCAGTGTTTCAAAATACGGCGCGTTGCGTTCCAGATCGGCCATGGCCTTGCGCATCTTTGCCGAAGCGATCATATACATCGCGTCGGTGATCTTTTTGGTTTCACTGATTCCGTTGATTCTTGCTTTGATTTCGCTTGCGCTGGCCACTTTAACCCTCCTCTCTCGTTAATTCATCTGCTCCATAAACGTCCGCGCGGCCTTAACGATGGCATCGTTCAGCTCCGGCGAATAGGTTCTTCCGTGCTCAATTTTATTGCAGATGCTATGATGATTTTCTTCAAAATATTCCAAAAGTTTCAGCTGAACCGCCTTGATCTCCTTGGTGGGGATCTCCTCAAAGATCCGCTCCCGGGCGCAGACCAAGGTGATGATCTGCCGATGCAGACTCATGGGGGCATTATTCCCCTGCCGGAGCAGCTGCATCAACGCCGCACCGTGCTTCAGTTGCCGCGCGGTGCCGGTATCCAATTCTCCTCCGAACTGAGAAAATGCCTGCATTTCGCGGTATTGCGCCAGATCCAGACGAATGGAGCCCACCGATTTTTTCATAATGTGCGTCTGCGCCGCGCCGCCCACACGGGAAACGGAAAGACCCACGTTGATGGCCGGCCGTTGACCGGCAAAAAAGAGCTCACTCTCCAGGAAGAGCTGTCCGTCAGTAATAGAAATAATATTAGTCGGGATATAGGCGGAAACGTCTCCGGCCTGGGTCTCGACGATGGGCAGAGCAGTCATGCTGCCGCCCTTTTTATCGTCAGAAAGCTGGGCAGAACGCTCCAACAGCCGGGAGTGAAGATAAAAGACGTCTCCGGGATAAGCCTCCCGTCCGGGGGAACGCTCCAAAAGCAGACTGAGGGTACGGTAAGCTACCGCGTGCTTGGAGAGATCGTCGTAAACGATCAGCAAGTCGGAGGCCAAGCGGTCTTAGGAAGACAACAGGTCAATCCAACTCCTTGGCTCACAGAACGACATGGCTACGATCCGACTTGGATAAGCCTCCCGTCCGGGGGAACGCTCCAAAAGCAGACTGAGGGTACGGTAAGCTCCCGCGTGCTTGGAGAGATCGTCGTAAACGATCAGC
>JAZNVY010000195.1:0-7764 GCA_045593105.1 Eubacteriales bacterium | reverse complement strand
TGTCTTCCTAAGACCGCTTGGCCTCCGACTTAGATCACCACCAAGAAGGCTGCCGGTAAGGACTATGGCATGGGCGGTAATCCCTATGCTGCTGACTTGAATAAGGATGGCAAGGTGCTGGAATGGGATGAGCAGGCCGCTGCATTTAACGCTGCTTGCGCCGGTCTGGATAAGGACGGCGTTGCAAAGCTCGCCATTGAGACCGGTTACGGTGCAGATGCACTGCAGACTGCCGGTTGCACCATCCACGTGGGCGATATGGTCAAGGCTGCCGTGAAGGCCGCTACCGTTGCCTAATTTCAGAAAGTAATAGGGGGTGCAGTGCACCCCCTTCATTTTTATTATGAGAACGAAAATTATTTCAATTTTATTGGCGGTGCTTCTTTGCCTTCCCCTTGGAGGGTGTAAGCAAGGGGGCGTGCGCTATACCGAATATTCCTTCGATTATTTTGATACGGTCACGACCGTATTGGGGTATGCCGCGTCCCGGGAGGACTTTGATGCGGTGTATACCGATATTCAGGCGCAATTAAAGGAATATCATCAACTCTATAATATCTATAACCGCTATGAGGGGATCAACAATTTAGCGGTGGTCAATGAGGCGCGGGGCGATGCAGTCAAGGTGGATCGCAAGATCATTGATCTTCTGCTTTATGCCAAGGAGATGTATACCCTTTCCGGCGGAAAGGTGAACGTCGCCATGGGAAGCGTTCTTTCCATCTGGCACGATTACCGCACCGACGGCATGGATGATCCCGATCACGCGCAGCTGCCACCGATGGAAAAGCTGCGTGCGGCGGCGCTCCATACGGATATTAGCAAGGTGGTCATCAATGAGGCCGAGAGCACCGTCTATCTGGCTGATCCGGAAATGCGGCTGGACGTGGGTGCCATTGCCAAAGGCTATGCGGCAGAGATGGTGGCGCAGTCTTTAGAAGCCCGGGGGATCACCGGCTATCTTTTGAACCTGGGTGGCAATCTTCGCGCCATCGGCGCAAGGGGAGACGGCACACCCTGGGTCGCCGGAATCGAAAATCCCGATACGGCAGATACGGAAAATCCGTATATTGCCACTCTTTCGCTGGAGAGTCAGGCCTTGGTGACCAGCGGCAGTTATCAGCGGTATTATACGGTGGATGGAAAGAATTATCATCATATTATTGATGAAGAGACCTTGATGCCGGGAGAAAAATATCGCTCGGTTTCGGTGCTTTCTCCAAATTCCGGGCAAGGGGATGCTCTTTCTACCGCCCTCTTTTTAATGGAGCAGGAGGAGGGGGCGCAGTTGATCGCATCTCTTTCCGGCGTGGAGGCGATGTGGGTTCTGCCGGACGGAACCCAAAAATACTCCGCCGGTTTTCCGAAATGAAAAAAGCAGGTCTCTGCCTGCACGCTGATCTTATTAAATGAAATGACCCTCGATCGGTGCTTCTTTACGCCTCCGATCAAGGGTCATTTCTGTTCACTCTTGATATCTAACATCGTTTAACCTCTCTTTCTTAAGTTCGATGCCCCTTTTTTGATCCTGCTCATTCTTTTTCGCTTTTTTGGAACCATCGGTTCTGCTCATAAGTGAGTTGCTTTTACGTGAATGATTTGATTCTTAAAGGTTGCATCGTTTACAGACTTCGTTACGGCATCCGATCCTCCTGCCAGACTGCCAATTCCCTTATTCGCCGTACGGTCGAAGTCTTGGACTTACTTGTACATTGGACTCACCCTTTCCTTTTCTTGTCTATATAATAGCACAAAAATTATCAACTTTCAATATGTAATGTTGTACAAAATATACACAAGTTTTTGCTATAAAACGGAGAAATTCCGTCGGGTCTTCATTTTTTTATTGACATCCGATGATTTTTTCTGTTATACTAAATATGTTAGTGCTACGAAAAGACCGCTTCCGGTGAATCCCGGAGGTGGTTTTGCTTTTATACTTGACATTTCAGATGGCAAATTTTATAATATCAATATAATAATATATAGTGGAGGGATACCGATGCTTGCATCTATTGAGAAAAAACAAAGAACTGTCCGCGTTATGCAGTTTGGTGAAGGAAACTTCCTGCGTGCTTTTGCGGATTATATTTTGCAGACCGCCAATGAGAAGGGTCTGACCGATACCAACGTTGCGATCGTAAACCCCTTGGCCTTCGATCTGCCGGAGCGGTTCGCTAATCAGAAGTGTAACTATAACGTGGTGGTACGCGGTCTGCAGGACGGCAAGGAGATCGATACTGAAAAGATCATCACCGTCGTCGAAAAGACCATCAGCCCCAGCAGTGAGCTGGATGCTTATAAGGAGTTATATCTTTCTCCCGACCTTCGTTTCGTTATCTCCAATACCACTGAGGCCGGTATCGTCCTGGATAAAGAGGATGATTTCAATCTTCCTTATCCCAAGAGCTTCCCCGGCAAGGTCACCAAGCTCCTCTTCGAGCGTTTCGAGCATTTTAACGGTGCGGCCGATAAGGGCTTATTCTTCCTGCCGGTGGAATTGATCGAGGACAACGGCAAGCAGCTCAAGCGTTGCGTGCTGGAGCTGGCGAAGATCTGGAATCTGGGCGATGCCTTTGCCGCTTGGGTGGAGGACAACTGCGTCTTCGCCAGCACGCTGGTAGACCGCATCGTTTCCGGTTATCCCAGAGATACCATCGAGATGTACGACAAGAGAATGGGCTATCATGATGATCTTTTGGTTGTGACCGAACCCTATTATCTCTGGGTCATCGAAGCAGACGAGCGTCTGCATGAGGAACTGCCTCTGGATCAGATGATCCCTCAGGTGGTCTTTGCTCCCATTCGTCCGTATCGCGAGCGCAAGGTGCGCCTGCTCAACGGTAGCCATACCATTCTGACCCCGGTGGCCTTGCTTTGGGGCAAGACCTTTGTCAGAGAGTGCATGGGCGATGAGAAGCTGGCTGCTTATCTGGAAAAGGCCGTCATGGAAGAAATTCTTCCCGGTATCGATTGCCTGCCTCGCGAGGAGCTGGTAGATTTCTATCACGCCGTTCGCGAGCGTTTTGCCAATCCCTTCATGGATCATGCGCTGAAATCCATTAGCTTGAATACTGTATCTAAGTACCATGCCCGTGTTCTTCCCTCTGTGGAAGCCTACTGCAAGGCCCACGGAAAGGCTCCGCGTCTTTTGACCTTTGCCTTTGCCGCAACCCTGGCGTTCCTGACCAAGGATGAGGACGTGCAGGATACCGAGGACATTTTGGCGTTCCTCAAGCAGCATCGCGACGACGAGGCCGAGGCGCTGATGGAGGCGGTCTTTGCTGAGGGCATCTTCGCCAAAGAAATGAAAGAACTGCCCGGCTTTGAGGCCATGGCTCTTGCTGATCTCAAGGCGATCCGTGCTGAGGGCATCGAGGCTGCTTTGAAAAAGGCGATGGAGGAATAAAAATGAACGAGATCCTCAGGTTGAACGACCGAGATAACGTCGTAGTAGCCTGCCGGGAATTAAAGCAGGGCGAGGTGCTGGAAAACGGCATCAAGGTTCTGGAGAATATTCCCAAAGGTCATAAGATTGCCGCGGCTTTGATCGCGGAGGGGGCGGACGTGGTGAAATACGGCTACCCCATCGGTGCGGCGTCTGCTGAAATTCAGCCCGGTCAGTGGGTACATACCCATAACGTCAAGACCAAGCTGGCCGGCGGTACGGAATACCACTATCAAAAGCGCTGCTTTACTCTCCCCGAGGTTGCTCCCGATACCTTTATGGGCTATCGCCGGGAAAAGGGCGTCGGCATCCGCAATGAGATCTGGATCATCCCCACGGTGGGATGCGTCAATAAGATCGCCGAAGCGATGGCGAAGGCGGTTACCGAACTGCCGGAGAACGTGGACGGCGTCTTTGCCTTCCCCCATCCTTACGGTTGCTCCCAGATCGGCGACGATCATGAAAATACCAAAAAGCTGCTTGCGGCGCTTTGCAATCATCCCAATGCCGGCGGCGTTTTGCTGCTGGGTCTGGGGTGCGAGAATAACCAGATCGACGCCATGCTTCCGCTGATCCGTGAGGATCGGATGGCGCGTGTCCGGACGCTGGTCTGTCAGCAGGTCAACGACGAGATGGAAGAGGGTGCTAAGCTCATCCGAGAGCTGATGGCGCTTTGCAGTCAGGATCACCGGGAGCCGGTTTCGGTCAGCGAGCTGATCGTCGGCATGAAGTGCGGCGGTTCAGACGGCTTCTCCGGCATTACCGCCAATCCCTTGGTGGGTGCCTTCTCCGATCTGATGGCCGCGCAGGGCGGCAGTACCGTTCTGACAGAGGTGCCGGAGATGTTCGGCGCCGAAAATCCGCTTCTTGCCAGGAGCCGGGACGAAGAGATCTTCCGTCAGGGCGTGGAGATGATCGAGGAATTCAAGGACTATTACCGCAAAAATAATCAGCCCATCTATGAAAATCCCTCCCCGGGGAATAAGGCCGGCGGCATTACGACCTTGGAGGAAAAATCCTTGGGCTGTATCGAAAAGGCCGGATCCAGCGAGATTCAGGCGGTTTTGAGTTACGCTGAGCCTATCACTAAAAAAGGCTTGCATATTCTCAGCGCACCGGGAAACGATCTGGTGGCTACCACCACCCTGGCCGCCTCCGGTGCCCATCTGGTACTCTTTACCACCGGACGCGGGACTCCCTTTGCAGGACCGGTTCCTACGGTCAAGATCTCTACCAATACCGAGCTCTATCAGCGAAAGAAAAACTGGATCGACTTCAATGCCGGTGTTCTTTTGGATCAGACCGATATGGCAACTTTGGCAAAAGAGCTTTATGATTACGTCTTGCGCTTGGCTTCCGGTGAGGAAGGCGTCAAGCAAGAGAGCCGTGAGCTGGCGATCTTCAAGACCGGTGTAACCTTATAAGAAATTATAAAAAATCCGCCATACATCTGTATGGCGGATTTTTTTATTTATTTGGTTTCTTCCGGGGGGATGTCTCTTGCCATGGAATGATTACTGTAGGCCGGATCATCCGTTACTTCGCGGAGCACCTTGATGAAAGGCGGCAACGTGAATTCCTCGTCCTCCGACTTCAATTCCACCTCCATGATGGCTTGGGTGTTCCAGAAGGGGAAGATATCGATCTCAAAAACATGGTCAGCGTAGGGCAGGCAATACCGAGTCTTACGAATGGTCTGGCGCCTTGGGTCTCGCGCAGCCAGCCGGCGATTATATTCCTCCTCGCTCAGCTCGCGCTCGATCTCGATCCGGCGCATAGAAGTTACACTTCGTTTGCAAGATTCTATATATGTAACCGTTCCCTTCTCCTCCGTGCGGCGCACGCGTATAGACCCCTCTGACGCTGTCAGATAGGTTTGAGAAATCTCCTTGACCTTACAAAGTGTGCCCAGGTTCAGGAGATCGGGACGAAGGATCAAATATTTTCGTTCAATCTCATAAGGGGGCATCGAATTCACCTCAAGTATATTATAAATCTTTGCGTTATAAAATGCAAGAAAAATTGACAAGATATTAACAAAATGTTAAGATAATAAACGATAGGTTGAAGGGAAGAGGTGATCAAACTGACCGTTCACGGACTTCCGCGAAGCATTTTCGCGGTGATGAATAAAATAAAAGATGCCGGGCATGAGGCCTATTTGGTGGGCGGTTGTGTACGGGATCGCTATATGAATATTCCTCCGCATGATTTTGATCTCACCACCTCCGCTATGCCGGAGGAAATGCTGGAGATTTTTGACGGAGAGCGGATCATTCCCACCGGTCTCAAGCATGGGACGGTGACGGTGCTGACAGAGGAGGGACCGGTGGAGGTGACCACCTATCGGCAGGATGGGACCTATTCGGATCATCGCCATCCCGATGGGGTGGTCTTTACCCGTTCTCTGCGCGAGGATCTGGCGCGTCGGGATTTTACCATGAATGCCATGGCGATGGATGCGGAGGGTGAATGGGTGGATCCCTTTGGCGGAAGAGCAGATATTGACGCCCAAATAATTCGATGCGTGGGAGAAGCGGAGTGCCGCTTCGAGGAAGATGCCTTGCGCATTCTGCGCGGATTGCGGTTTGCGGCACGCCTGGGTTTTTCTTTGGAAAAGGAGACCGCAGAGGCCATGCATCGCAAGAAAGCCTTATTGGGCTCCATCGCGGCAGAACGGATCTTTGCGGAGCTTTCCGGTCTTTTGGTGGGGAAGTATGCGGCGGAGGTCTTGGCGGAGCACGGCGCCATTCTGACGGTGGTTTTACCTGAATTGCGGCTGGATGAAAACGCCCTTTCTATTCTTAAAACGCTGCCGGCTGAGCCGGCTTTCCGATTGGCGGCCTTAATCCGGAAGGAGGGGCTTGGCGCGTTGGAGCGGCTGAAGGTCTCTAATGCGTTTCGTCGGCAGGTCTGTCTGCTGGTGCAGGAGAGATCTGCTCCGATCCCGACGGAGCGGATCGGGGTACGGCGGCGTTGCGCGGAGTTGGGACCCGATGCCTTTATCGCCCTTTGCCGTTATCAGCAGGCCGAAGAAGCACTGCGGATGGCGGAGCAATTGCGCGAAGAGGGGGCGTGCCTTTCTATTGCACAGCTGGCGGTGAGCGGCAGAGAGCTCATGGAATTGGGGATGAAAGGTCCTGCCTTAGGCGATGCTTTGGCGCAATTGCTTCGGATGGTCATTGAGGAGGAGCTTCCCAATGAAAAAGAGGCGTTGCTTTCTTATTTTAAATAAAAAAATCCATCAGTCCAGAATTGGACTGATGGATTTTTTTACAGTACTTTAATGTATTCGATGATCTGGGGTTCTTCCGGCATATCCATAAAGTTGGTGGCAACCTCGGCGATCTTATCCACTTCCTCGATGCCTTCCACGACCTTACCGAAGGCGGCGTAATTACCGTCCAGGAAAAAGCCGTCTGCATGCATGATGAAGAACTGGCTGCTGGCGGAGTTGGGATCCTGCGCACGCGCCATGGAGATAACGCCGCGCTCATGGCGGATGGGATTATCAAACCCATTGGCGGCAAATTCGCCGGGGATATTCTCATCGCTGCCGCCCATGCCGTTACCCATGGGATCGCCGCCCTGGATCATAAAGCCGCTGATGACTCGATGGAAGGTCAGACCGTCGTAAAAGCCTTCCTTTGCCAGTTTTTCAAAGTTGGCCACCGTCTTGGGTGCCTTATCGGGATAAAGCTCCAATTTGATGGTTCCGCTGTTTTTGATCTTGATTTCTACCATTTTGATTTCTCCTTTTAAATATATAAACTACTGATAAAGGTCAGCAGACAAATGATGCAGTAAACAATAGTGCCGGCACTTCCTGCTATTAATTTGAATTGGGTCTTGAGGGTCAGATACCGCTCGCCGGTCTTCTTCAGATTTAATTTTTTGATCTTACGGAGTAAGAGAATCGCGCCGCAGATCGCCAAGGTCAGCATGGCGGCGGAATAGATCGATGCCACGATCTCCCATGGATTGATAGAGGTGGCAGAGCCGGCGGCGGTGATATCGCCAATGAAATCGGCAATGATGGAACCGGTGAAATTGAGGATCATGTGCATGACGATGGTATAGCCGATCCGGCCGGTCTTGGCATAGACGATACTGAACAAAAGTCCTAAAAAGGTGGCATAGAAGAATTGATAAAAATTGCCGTGCAGGAGTCCGAAGAAGACGCCGCTTACAATGACTGCCAGCACCTCGCTATAAGGCAAGAGCCGGTCAATGATCAGCTTGCGACACATCAGCTCTTCCACAATGGGGGCGACCAATACGATCAAAATCAAATTTTCCAGAGGATGAGAGTCGTT
>JAZNVY010000194.1:0-2605 GCA_045593105.1 Eubacteriales bacterium | reverse complement strand
GGCTCGGTTTGAAATTTCCAAACATTTTTTCCTATCCCCTAAAAAAGGGGCTGTAAAAAAACATTCGTTTTTTTACAGCCCCTTTTAAACTCTGTCAATAATAGCAAGACTTTCAAAATAGAGTGCAGACCGCAGAAAGATTTTTTCCTTATATAAAACTAAGAGGAAGAGTAGCAACTCTTCCTCTTGTTTTTAATTGCAATATCAACACAGACCCTTGTTTTATTTTTCTGCGGTCGGTGCCTATTTTGAAGCTCTTATCACTCAACTGAAAAAATATAATGATATACCGGTTGCCCGCCGGGCAGACACAGCACCTCTGCATCCGGCATGATGCCCTGCACCTGCTCCTGCACCTTCAGGGCATCCTCCTCGGTAACGTCCTCACCATAGTAGATATTGACGTAAGAGCCGCCGTTTTCAGCCATCTTCTCAAAGAGCTTGCCGACCACGTCCGCCATCTCGTCTTCCACAAAGGTGACCTTCGTTTCCAGAAGACCCAAAAGCTGACCTTCCTTGATCTCGTGATCATCAAAAACGGAATCTCTGGCCGCATAGGTGACCTGCGCGGTCTGGACGGTGGCCAGCTGCTCGGTCATGGCCGCGGCAATTTCCTCCGTCTCCATGCTTTCATCAAAGCCCAGGATCGCGGTTACGCCCTGCGGAACCGTCTTGGTGGGAATGACGACGACCTGCTTCGCGGTAGAGAGCTCCTTTGCCTGCTCTGCCGCCATAATGATGTTCTTATTATTGGGCAGTACGAAGACCACCTCGCTGGGGGTCTTATTGACGGCCGCCAAGATATCCGCAGTAGAGGGGTTCATAGTTTGACCGCCTTCCACGACGGTATCCACGCCCAGATCCTTATAGAGCGCCGCCAGGCCTTCACCGGCCACGACGGAAACGAAGCCGTATTTCTTGGTAGGCTCTGCCATGGCAGGCTCCTCCGGCTGCTCCTTCTGACGGGCACGGAACTCTTCCTTCATATTATCGATCTTCAGATTGACCAGCATACCATAGCGGATCGCCTCCTCGATGGCGCGGCCGGGATGGTTGGTATGGACGTGAACCTTAATAATATCGTTATCGGGCACGCAGACCACGCTATCGCCGATAGACTCCAGATAGGAACGAAGCTCTGCCGGATTATGCTTGGTGGCGGTTTCGTCCACCGTCACGATATACTCGGTACAATAAGCAAACTTAATGTCCTCTTCCCGAAGATAGACTTCGTCTACGACGGTATCTTCCACCTGCTCCGGCTCTTCATTGGGCTGAATGGGGTTGCCCTTCAAAGCAGAGAGCGCGCCTTCCATCACGACGGCAAATCCCTTACCGCCTGCATCCACCACGCCGGCCTGCTTGAGCTGAGGCAGCATTTCGGGGGTCTCGGCCAAGACCTTATAGGCCTCCTGCACGTAATAGTCCAGCGCGTCCACCGCGGAAAGACTACTACTCTTTTCCACATACTCTGCCAATCGCTCGGCCGCCACGCGGGATACGGTCAGCACCGTACCCTCGGTAGGCTTCATGACCGCACGATAAGCGGCCTTGACACCCTCGGCAATCGCTACGGAAAAATCCTCGGCGGTTGCCGTTTCCTTATCCTTAAAGCCCTTGGAAATTCCGCGGAAAAGCAGGGAGAGAATAACACCGCTGTTTCCACGGGCGCCCTTCAGCATAGCGCTGGCGGCACGGTTCGAGGCTTCGGCGATGGTACATTCGCCGATATTCTGCAGCTCACGGGCGGCGGCAGAAATGGTCAGAGTCATATTGGTACCGGTATCCCCATCGGGAACGGGAAACACGTTCAGCGCATTGATCGCCGCTTTCTGATTGCTGATATGGTTACATCCGGAGATGACCATCTCGCAATACTGCTTACCTGTAATCATAATCCTATTACTCCTTAATGCCGTCAACAAAGATATTGACTTTCTTTACGCTGAAGCCGGTCATCTGCTCCACATTGTACTTGACTTCCTTAGCAATGCTTCTGGTAACTGCCGGCAGATTGACGCCATAGAGCACGACGATGTGCATCTCCACGATGATCCCATCCTCTTCGGCCAGGATCTTGACGCCCTTTTCATAATGATCTTTTTTCAGCAGGGAAACGATGCCGTCCCCGGCGGACTTGGCGGCCATGCCTACCACGCCATAGCAGGAATTGGCTACGTGACCCACGATATTTGCAAATACAGTTTCGGTAATATTAATGTTTCCGTTATGGTTATTTACGGTCATGGACATCATACCTCCTCAGATATACTATTCCTATTTTATAATATTTTCGCTGAAAATACAATAGTTTTTTCTCGTCATTAATTTATATTAATCAATCACGGCAGGAAAAATAGAGAATTTGACGGGTTTCCGCGGCTTTTTGGAGCAGCTCCTCGGCAGCTTTGCGGCGGTCGTCGTCCAGATTGGTAAAGGGGTCGTCCAATACCATGGGCAGAACGGTCTCGCTGAGCAATTCGCTGACCGCCAGGCGGAACGCGAAATACACCGCATCCCGGGTACCGACAGAAAAGGCCTCGATGGGATAGGTTCCCTCAGGGGTCTCCAGCGAAATGCCGAATTTACTATCCAGCAAAAGCGC
>JAZNVY010000193.1:0-2523 GCA_045593105.1 Eubacteriales bacterium | reverse complement strand
ACCTACTCGAATAATTTTGCGGTATTTGGCGCGGTGGGCGTCCGTCGGCGGATGGGAAACCGGGTGGGGCTCTCTAAGATCGAGCATCCCAGCATCTACGCCTGCGGTGCGGTGCTGGAGGAGCAGGGGCTGGAAGTGGTGTATGCCGATCCGACCCTCGCCGCCTTTGAAGAGGCCATCAATGAAAAGACTATTTTGGTTTCTGCCATGCTGGTCAACAACGAGACCGGGCTTCGCCTGCCGGTGGAGCGGATCGCCGGCATCATCAAAAGAAAAAAAGCACCTGCGCATTTTCATATCGACGGTGTGCAGGCGTTTGGGAAGATCCCGACTTCGGTTTCGGCGTTGAAATGCGATAGTTTTTCCATTTCCGCCCATAAACTGAAGGGGCCCAAGGGAATGGGCGCCCTCTATCTCAAAAAAGGGGTACGGCTGAAGAATATCCTTTTTGGCGGTGAGCAGGAGGGCGGTCGGGTGCCCGGTACTTATAACAGTCCGGCGGCTGCCGGTTTTGCGAAAGCAATCGAACTTTACACCGGTGAGGATCTCGGTCGGTTTGAAGCACTTCGGACGCATTTTCTGGAACGTGCGGCAGCGCTGCCGTTTTTACAGATCAATTCCCCGGAGGACGGCGTTCCCTATATTCTCAACGTTTCTTGCATGGGGTATCTGGGGGAGAACGTTTTGCACTTTTTGGAAGAAAAGGAGATCTACGTCTCCCAAGGCTCCGCCTGCTCCTCCAAGAAGGCGCGCAGCAGTTCCGTCCTGGCGCGTCTGGGGTACAACGAACAGACTGTCATGGGGGCTTTGCGGATCAGCTTCGGAATTGAAAATACCCTCCAAGAGGTGGACGCTTTGATGGATGCCCTTGCAGAGGTGCCTAATAAAATTCAAAGGATGTATAAATAATGGAACAGATGATTTTAGCCAAATGCGGGGAGATCGTATTAAAAGGCTTGAACCGCAGTCGGTTTGATACTATTCTGCTGAAGAACTTAAAGCAGAGTCTTGCAGATTTGGGAGAGTTTGATATTATGCTGGCGCAGTCCACCGTTTATATCCGCAGTCTTTCGGGTGCGGATATGGAGGAGGTCTATGAGCGTACCAAGCGTGTCTTTGGCTTTGCCGCGGTCTGCCGTGCCTATATGTGTGAGAAGGATTTAGAGTCCATCAAGGCTTTGGCACGGGAATGCTTAGCGGAAACCCTGGATGAGGTTCGTACCTTTAAGGTGGAGGCCAAGCGGAGCGATAAACGCTTCCCCCTCAAATCGCCGGAGATCTGCCGAGAGATCGGCGGTGTCCTTTTAGAGGAATTCTCCCACCTGAAGGTGGACGTCCATCATCCGGACGTGACGGTGACGGTGGAGATCCGGGATTTTGGCGCCTATATCCATGCGGTACGTGAGCCGGGTGCCGGCGGTATGCCCTACGGCTCCAACGGTCGGGCGTGCCTTCTGCTTTCCGGCGGCATTGACAGTCCGGTGGCCGGCTATATGATGGCAAAGCGCGGCTTGAAGCTGACCGGTATCCACTTTTTCAGCCCCCCCTACACCGGGGAGCGCGCCAAGCAGAAGGTTTTGACCCTGGCAGAGGAGATGCGAGCCTATTGCCCCGGGATGAAGGTGATGGTTATTCATTTCACCGAGATCCAGGAGGCTATTCGGGATAATTGCAAGGAAGAATACTTTACAGTTATCATGCGGCGCTTTATGATGCGCGTTGCTTATGAACTTTCTAAAATCACCCGTTGCGGTGCCCTTATTACCGGTGAGAGTCTGGGGCAGGTGGCCAGCCAAACCATGGATGCCCTCAGGCTGACCGATGGCGTCACCGATGCGCTGGTACTGCGGCCGCTTATTGGCATGGATAAGGAGGAGATCGTCCAGATCTCCCGAAAGATCGGTACCTTTGAGACGTCCATTCAGCCCTATGAGGACTGCTGCACCGTCTTTACCCCCAAGCATCCCAAGACCAAGCCGATGCTGAGTGATATCTTAAAAGAGGAAGAAAAATTGGACGTGGAGGGTCTGGTGGATCGGGCTGTCCATGAGAATTATGAAATCTTTGAATGAGGTGTAAAAAAATGAAAAAGACGAAACGGCATATTATTAGTGCCATTGTGACCCTGCTTTTTGCGGTGGTGAATTTCTACGTTACCCTGCCGGCGTTGAATATTCATTCTTCGTCGGTTCTTGGCTTTGTTATTTCGCTGTGCGTGGCTTACGGGCTGGTCTATTTGGTCACCGGCGGATTCCGTCCCAAGGTGGAGCAGGTGCAGGATTTCAAGCAATTGAAGCACGTTCAATTAAAAGGCATACCGATGACCATCAAGGTTCTTTTAGGAATTATTGCTGTTTGTATTATTTTCATGTTCGTCGGCAATATCTGGGGCGCCAAGATCTTTAATGCCAAGCGGTATCGGGAAATTCTGACGGTTGAGAATGGCGATTTCACCGCCGATGTATCGGAGATCACCTTTGATCATATTCCCCGGCTGGATCTGCAGTCTGCTCAGAAATTGGG
>JAZNVY010000192.1:0-9728 GCA_045593105.1 Eubacteriales bacterium | reverse complement strand
GATCGTAGCCATGTCGTTCTGTGAGCCAAGGAGTTGGATTGACCTGTTGTCTTCCTAAGACCGCTTGACCTCCGACTTTGAGGGCACGGTGGACGTCTATCTGACCGATCTGAAATATGCTGAATCCCAATCGGCGGCGCGGTATAGCGCGGCATCGGACTATCCGAGGGTGGCAAAAGCCGCCTTGGCAGAGATGGTGCAGTCGGTGGGTGCGCCGGTCTTTGAAGAGGGACTTTTGCGTCGGGGCGTCATTGTCCGGCTGCTGGTGCTTCCCTCTCTGGAGCATGAGGCGATGATGAATCTGCGTTATCTTCGGGAGACCTATGGAGACGATATCATCGTCAGCGTCATGAACCAATATACCCCGGTGGGAAACGACTTGCCGGAAGAACTGAGGGAGCCTTTGCCGGACGCCGCATACCGGACGGTAGTGGAGTATGCCCGGTCGTTGGGCTTTAAGAACGTCTATATTCAGGAGGGCGAAACGGCCAAAGAAAGTTTTATCCCTCCCTTTTGCGAGGAAGAAACATGATTATTTTATGCTTGGGCGACGTGGTGTCTGCCATCGGCATGGAGGCCGTTCGTAAGACCCTGCCGGAGTTAAAAAGAAAATACCGCCCGGATCATATCATCATTAACGGGGAAAACAGCGCCATCGGCAACGGCATCGACCGCGCCTCGGCGGAGGAGCTTTTCGCCATGGGTGCGGACGTGATCACCGGGGGAAACCATTCCTTCCAGCGCAAGGGCGCGGATGAGATGCATGAGGAAATGCCCTGCCTACTCCGTCCTGCCAACTGGCCGGGAGATCCTTTCGGCAGAGGGGATTGCCGGTTGGAGCTGGGCGCTTATGATCTTCGGGTCATCTCCCTGCAAGGGATGCTCTATATGAATAAATGCGACAATCCCTTTCAAGTACTGGAAAAGCTTTTGGAGGATGGGACGAGCCGGGACGTGACGGTGGTGGACTTCCACGGTGAGGCGACCTCCGAAAAGCAGGCGCTGGCGCGGCATTTTGACGGCCGGGTGGCGCTGGTCTTCGGCACCCATACTCATGTCCAGACCAACGATGCCGCGATCCTGCCGCAAGGAACCGGCTATCTCACCGATATTGGAATGTGCGGCGCGGAGCACAGCATTTTAGGCAAGGGGCTTGAGCCTTGCATCCATAATTTTCTCGACCCGGATAATCGCATGAAGATCACCGATGCCGAAGGATCGGGGATGGTCAACGGTCTGGTGGCGGAGATTGATACAAAAACCAAAAAATGCCGGAGTATCGAATTGCTCCGGATCAGAGGGATTGAGTAAATGAAAAAAAGCGCGTTATTTTATATCATTTTGGCCGGAATGCTTTGGGGCTCCTCCGGTGTCTTTTCCAATCTTTTGGCGCCCTATGGATTTTCGTCGTTACAACTGACGGCGACCCGCGGTATCGTATCCGGATTGGCGATCGCCCTTTACGCATTGATTTTTGATCGGAAGATCTTTCGGGTGACTTGGAAGCAGTTTTTACTTCATGCCATCGCCGGTGTCTCGGTCTTTTGCACCGCGTTTTGCTACTATACCGCCATCCGCACCTCGTCGGTCAGTACGGCGGCGGTGCTGATGTATACCTGCCCGGCGTTCGTCATGGCCTATTCGGTGACGTTTTTAGGGGAAAAGCTTACGAAAAAGAAATTCCTATGCCTGGTGGCGATGCTGGCCGGCTGTATGCTGGTCTCCGGCATCGTATCGGGGCTGACCTTTAGCTTCTGGGGAATCGTCTGGGGGCTGGGATCCGGAATTCTTTACAGCGTCTACTGTATCCTTTCTAAGGTGGAGGCGATGCACGGCTACTCCTCCCTCACCGCAACGCTCTATCATTTCATCGTCATGGGCGCGGTGGGATTGTTCTTTCTGGATCTGCCTACTTATACCGTGGCGGTGGAAAAAGCACCGGCGATCACCGTTCCGCTTCTGATCGCCATCGGTCTTTGCACCTGCGTTCTTCCCTATTTTCTCTTCTCTCTTTCGCTGGAGCACGTCCCGGTGGGCATCGCTTCGGCATTGGGCATCGTGGAGCCGGTGGCAGCCACCCTTTATAGCGTCGTTTTCTTTGGCGAAAAGCTTTCACTCCCGATGATCATCGGTATTATTCTGGTTCTGGGCTCCTGCCTGGTGATCGGCATGGAGAAAGAAGAAAAGGCACCGGTCTGCGAGGGTTGACATCTCCAGAGTAGAGTGCTATACTGATAAAAATTTTTTTGGGGGGGTATTATGATGAAAATCAATCTTTTGTATTTAATCGACGGTGCCAAGCAGGCACGTGGCACCACGGTGATCATCGACGTTTTCCGTGCCATGTCGGTAGAGACTCAGCTGATGCTCAACCATGCGGAAAAGATCATTCCGGTGGGCGATATGCAGATCGCCTTTGACTATCGGGAGAAGCATCCCGGCACCGTTCTGGTGGGCGAGCGTGGCGGTGTCATTATTGACGGATTTGATTATGGTAACTCCCCGGCCCAGATCGAGCACGTGGACTTTACCGGCAAGACGGTGATCCATTCCACCAGCGCCGGCACCCAGGGAATTGCCAATGCAGTCCATGCCGATGAGATCATCGCCGGAAGCCTGCGCTCCGCCAAAGCGATCGCCACATATATTAAAGAAAAGAACCCTGAAGAGGTTTCCATCGTCTGCATGGGTCTTGCCGGCGGCAAGAGAATGCCGGAGGACGATCTTTGCGGCGACTATATCAAGAGCCTTCTGGAGGGCGGTCCCCTGTCCGATATCAAGGAACGGGCAGAGGCGTTGAAAGAGACCAGCGGGCGGCAATTCTTCAAACCGGAAAATCAGAAGGTTTTCCCGGAGCGGGATTTTGCTCTTTGTACCGACGTGGATAGCTGTCCCTTCATTCTGCGCCTGACCAAAGACGAGGAGACCGGACTGGACTGCATGGAAAGAGTAGACGTGCTTTAAGGTGCAAAAACCAAATAAAAAGCACCCAAATTGGTGACCGGTAACGGTGCGCTCTCGGTTTTCATCGACCGCCCCGGGCGGTAACGCTGAAACCTTCGTGCTGCCGACTTTACAGCCGCAAAGCCTCCGCAGCTTTGCGACTGTTTCGACTGAACCGTCCCCTTCTGCGAAGGGGCGGTTGATCCAGTACCGGTATCAAATAAAAAGGGCACCCTCATGGGTGCCCTTTTTATTTGGTGCCGGTGACCGGGATCGAACCGGTACGGGTATCGCTACCCACGGGATTTTAAGTCCCGGGCGGCTGCCAGTTCCGCCACAGCGGCGCAAATGAAAGTTTATCATAATAAAAAGAGTTTGTCAATCGAAAAGCCGGAAAGTTTTATCAAACCCCCTTTATTTTTCATAAAATATGTGGTAAGATAATTGAAGAAAGTATCTAAGTTAGAGTTTGAGGTGGATCCATGGATAAGATTATCATCAACGGTCCCTGTCGCCTGGAAGGCGAGGTTGAGATCGCAGGCGCAAAAAATGCGGTGGTGGCAATTCTGCCTGCCGCGATGCTGGTGGACGGTGTCTGCCGGATCGAAAACGTGCCCCAGATCAGTGACGTAGATAATATTTGCAATATTTTGATTGCCATGGGTGCCAAGGTCAATCATACGGATCAGAATACCTTGGAGGTGGATTGCTCCGGCGTTCGCAGCTCGGAGGTGCCCTATGAGTATGCCCGGAAGTTTCGGGCGTCCTATTATTTTTTAGGCGCGCTTTTGGGTCGGTTCCGGGAGGCAACTGTGGCGCTTCCCGGCGGGTGCCATTTAGGCGCGCGGCCGATGGATCAGCATATCAAGGCCTTTGAGCAGCTTGGTGCCGAGGTGGAGATCGCCCACGGCAACGTCCATTGCAAGGCGGAAAATCTGGTTGCCAACGATATCTATCTGGATATGGTCTCGGTGGGCGCGACCATCAATGCCATGCTGGCTGCCGCCAAGGCGGAGGGTCTGACCATCATCGAGAACGTGGCGAAAGAACCTCATATTGTGGACGTGGCAAACTTTTTGAATTCCATGGGCGCCAATATCCGCGGTGCCGGTACCGACGTGATCAAGGTCCAGGGTGTTCCCCGGCTGGTCGGCGGTACGTATGCCGTCATTCCCGATCAGATCGAGGCCGGTACTTATATGGCGGCTGCCGCTGCCACCGGTGGACGGGTGCTGGTGAAGAACGTCATCCCCAAGCATATGGAATGTATTACTGCGAAGCTGGAGGAGATGGGCGTTTCTATTACGGAATACGATGATTCCATTTTGGTGGATGCCACCGCACCCTTGCGCAAGACTAATATCAAGACCATGCCTTATCCCGGCTTCCCCACCGATATGCAGCCGCAGATGTGTGCGGTGATGCTTCGGGCGGAGGGAACCAGCAAGATCAACGAGGGCGTCTGGGACAGTCGCTTTAAATATACCGAGGAGTTGAACCGCATGAACGCGGAGATCTCCGTGGCCGGAAAGGTGGCTACGGTGGAGGGTGGACGGCAGCTGCTGGGTGCACCCGTCCGAGCCTGTGACCTGCGCGCCGGTGCGGCGATGGTCATTGCCGGGCTGATGGCGAAGGGAACCACCACCATCGAGGAGATCGACCATATCCGCCGCGGCTATGAGCGGCTGGTAGAGAAATTCGCCTCCCTTGGTGCAGATATCCGCCTGGTATTGGATTAAAATGAAAAATCAGAAAGCCCTCGGCTGAAAATCCGAGGGCTTTATTTTCTAATTTACGAAATTGCAGAAATGTCACAAATTGTTTAATAAAAGCAACATAAAATAATGTTAAAGAGCGCGGAAATGTGGTACAATTGGTACATAAACTGGGTCAGTACCCATTCATCGGTGGGTCCATTGACTGAAGATATACTTTGGGAGGAACTATTATGGTCACCAAAAAGACAAGATTGATGTCCGCTTTGATGGCAATTATTATGTTGGTAACACTATTTACCGGCATTGTTTTGCCCGTCTCAGCTGTGACAAACGATTATTCGATGCCGGAAGCACCGAAAAAACTGACGGCATACAAGGATCGCGCCAGTAATCCTAAGGCGACTGATTATGCGATCACCGATGCTGCTGACTGGTTGTCTGTCATTGCAGACAGTAATAAGCAGACCGCACATGATACTCACACCGGTGTTCCCACCGACTTTGAAACGTTTGAGGGAATCACCCTGTGGCTGACCAACGACATTGACTTTACTGATGTCAATTTTGACGTCGATGGAGATGAAGTGGTTGGCAGAGAAGAGTTTGTTGTTTCTTATTACGCTGCAACAAGCTATAGATTTAGGGGCACCATCCAGGGTCAGGGCTATGCTTTTGTGAACTTGGATTTGGATTGGACCGGTTCCACCGGCGGTAATAACTACCGTCACATCGGTTTGATTGGTTCATCCCAGAATGCTGTTATCCGGGATCTTACTATCGACGAATCCTGCTCCTTTATAATTAACAGAACAGAAACCACAAACAATAGTTACGCCGAGCCCTTTGTGGGTGTGTTTGCCGCAGTTGCTTCCAATCCGACCTACATTAACTGCCATAACGAGGCGGATGTTACGATCGTCAAGGAAAGTGCCAGCACCGTTTCCTTTTCCGTCTTCGGTCGTTCTACCAGCGGTCTGACCTTGATCGACTGTGGCAACTCCGGTAATATCACCAATAATGACGGTGGGCGTGTGACTGCTCTGGGCGATTGGCTGTATGCAGACTCCACCTATGTCTTCCGGAATTGCTACAATACCGGCGTTCTGTACACCACCAGCTCCGACAATGGCGCAGGTCTGTTCAGTATCGGTACTTCAGAGAAAGACGGGAACGTTGATGATGGAACTTCTTATACCGTTGAGAATTGCTACCTGCTGAAGACTGCAGACAATATGGCTCAAGTTCGGAACGGCACCAGACATGCGGCTGTTTTGGCTGATGCTGCCACTGTGCTGACCGACGGTTCCGAAGGCGAACTGGCGTGGAATTTGAATAAAAACTATGCGGAAACTCAGTATGGGCGTAGTTATTTTACTCTCAAGGATGGAAAAGTTACCACCGGGCCCAAAGCGGCACAGACGGTGAAGATTATTGCGTTGCTGGAGGGGGCCGATGATTATGCCCTCTATGCAAATCGCAATCAAAAGGATATTACTGTTTTTCATCCCAAAGCAACTAATAAAGCCATTTACACCTTGGCAGACAGCACCTTGGGTACTGTAACCGGATCCTCCCTTAATTTAAATA
Organism: Eubacteriales bacterium; assembly: GCA_045593105.1. Taxonomy (GTDB): domain Bacteria; phylum Bacillota; class Clostridia; order Oscillospirales; family QAKW01; genus QAKW01. The sequence goes on along the minus strand of JAZNVY010000192.1, from coordinate 3,480 downwards.
ATAAAGCAGATTCCGCAACGGATCTTACTATTAAAGTTATAGTTGTAGATGTTGTTGTATTGGAAGAAAAATTGGCAGAAATTGCCGCCCATGGCGTGCAGAACTATGCAAAAGCAGATGGGACGCTCTTGACGCAAGACATTGTGGATCAGATTCAGGAAAAGGTGACCAAAGGGGCCTATACTGAGTATGATCAGGTCGTTGCAGATCTGCAACTTTTGGAGTCTTATAAATTGGAGGAGATTGCAAAAACGGATCTCGACAAGGTCAAGGAGATCTATGAGGCGCTCTCGCTCGGATGCTTTTCTAATGCAACGGTAGCGACGATTATGCAACAGGCCAGTGACGCGATAGATTTTGCGGAAGCGGCTGATGATGCGCTTGAAACAAAAGAAAGTAACGAAAAGCTGGCAGCTGTCATTGCTGCTTATGAGGCAGAAACTTGGGTTATTGATAAACTCGTTCCCTATAAATATTACGCCAACCATGTCTTTGCGGCGGTAAAGGATTGGGCAATCGGCGACGAAGAAGACTGGCGCGCTGCTGTCGGAAGAGGTGCTTATACCTTTGATGGCGAAACTTTGACCCTGACCGCAGATATTGACATGGCGGCTGATGGGAATAATGATATAGTCTTGCCGCTTTCCTATGGTGAGTACAGCTCTTTGTATACGGGCTTTGCCGGCACTTTGGATGGTGCAGGGCATGTCTTTAAAAATCTCTATATCGAGGTTACTCCCGAAAACGGCAGCTACAATGTCGCTTTGATTTCCGCTTTGGCAGACACCGGTGTGGTCAAGAATCTTGGCCTTGCCTCCGGTGAAGTGAAGGTGCACTGGGGCGGTGTGGATTATGGCACTGCCAGCAGCTATATGTCAGTCGGCGGTATTGTCGGTCGCTCCGGCAAGAGTAAAGTTCTCAATTGTTGGAACGTAGCTGCGGTTACGCTCGTTGAAGGGACTTTGATCGTAACGGACGAGATCAAAGCATTGGCTGATGAGGCCGGAACCCTGGACGAAAATGGCAATTGCATTTTAGAAACTGATGTTTCCGTCGGCGGTATCGTCGGCCGCGGTGCGAACAACCTGCTGATCGATGGGTGCTACAACATTGGTACGATTACCGGCCTGCTCCATGCATCCGGCTTGTGTGACTTTGGGCAGAACCGCGTCAAGGTATACAACTCCTATGACTTCGGCAAATACAACGTAATGGAGGGTGGTTATTACCAGGCTGTCCGGTATAATACTACGGGTAGTGGTGTTATCAATGCGATTTCAAACTCCTATGCGGTAGGCGGCAGATTTTCTTCCAGCAATAGTTTGAATATAAAGAATACGGTTAAAAACGCTCAGTTGCTGGAGGTAACCGCAAGCTCCGGCGAATTGGCTTACCTGCTGAACGCCAATCAAGTTAAATCTACCGAGAAGCTGGTTACCTATTACATGGTAGACCAGAATGGAAATACTGTTTTTGCTACGGATTCCACAAAACGCACCTTCCGGATCACGCTGAAGGATGCTTCGGGGAAAATTCTGTATGCCTATGCCAATGGCGGCACTCAGTTGACCATTGGAGGAAATACCTTTACTGTTACCGCCGATAAGGTGGTGACGGTGAGCGGTTCTCTCGCACATACGCACACAGAGCGTGTGTTTACGAATGTATTTAACCTCGGTTATCACCCCTGGTCCCATGTCACTCGTTGCGACTATGCGATTGAGGTAGAGGGTGTGACTGCTTATTGTACTCGCGAGAAGGATGAGCTGGCCTCTTGCTCTACTACGAATTCTATTATTGAGAGTAGCATAGGCGAAGATTATGCACATGAAGCGATGGAATCCTGCTCGGTTTGTGGTGGCTATCGCAAGGAGTATCATGGTATTACTTTTATAACCGAAAAGGTGACTACGGATCCCACTTGTACAGAGCCCGGAAAAACCACCTATTCTTGTCGTTCTTGCGGTGTGCTCGATGTTAAAGATATTCCGGAAGCCCTGGGTCACGACTGGCAGTATACTCCCAATGCAGATCATCTCACTCATAAGGTTACCTGTAATCGCACGGGTTGTACTTTGGATGAAGATGTGGCCTGTACGCCAGACGCCAATGGTTGGACAGAGACTATTACGCCCGGCGAAAATAACTACGGTAAAAAGCAAGCAACCTGCGATATCTGCGGAGGCACGATCATTGTACAGCTGCCGAAGTTGGCAGTTCTGAAGGCTGACGTGCAGTTGGCTGCGGATGAAAAGACCGCAGAAGTGCTCGTTTCTTTGAAGAACAATATCGCGGTTAAGGCGCTGACCTTGAAGGTCGGTTATGACCAGACTGCCATGTCTTTGGATGCCGTAAATGCTGCTGCCTATGGCTTTAATGCCGTAATCGACAGCGATGAGAATGGTACGGCGTTTATCACCTTGACGGCAGCTTCCGAGGTGACCGACGCATGGAAGGATATCGTCAAACTGAGCTTTGTGATGGTCACCGAGGAGGGCGCGCTTCATATCCCGAACAAGGGCTATGAGATTAAGCTTTCCGTGGAGGCTACTAATGCCGCCGGCGAGCCGGTTCCTTACGAAAAGGCTGTAGGCAATTTCACCATTACGCAGGGCTTCGCGTATGTCGAAGGGGACTTACTGCGTGACGGTTATCTTGATACAAGAGATGCCATGCTGTTGATGTGTTTCTATCTGAACACCCTGCCTGCCGAGTACGAGAACGTTATTACCGAGGATGCGGCCGATCTGGACACTACCTACAATAACGTCGATCTCGGAGACGGCACCAATACAGGCAGAATCAACATTTACGATGTCATTCACCTTCTCCGCATACTGAACGGTTGGGGATAACAGTCTGTAAACAAAAATAAAAGTAACATAAAATCATGTGAAGGTGCGTTTGAAGTACTTTCGAAACACCTTTAACAAAGGTTCTTTTAGGAGGAAATGACTTATGGTCAAAAAGAAAACAAGGCTGTTATCCGCAATTATGGCGGTCATGATGCTGGTAACCACGTTTACCGGTATCGTCCTGCCTGCTACTGCGGTGACGCCCGCATCTGATCTGCCTTCACTGACGGAGTATCATACCTCTGTGACGGCAGGTTCCCCGTTGACCGGTACGGAATATACGGTTTCTACTTTGGCAGAGATGGAACTGCTTTCCGTTTATCGGGATACATTCGATAAGACGTATACCATCTACATTACGCAGGATATCGACTTTGGCGGTTCTGCAGAAGCGAATACCACGAAGATCCCCGGCCTGAAGGCTTCCTTGATCGGTATGAAGGACGGCAAGGAAGGCGCAGCTGTTACGCTGAGCAACATTTATGTTGATGCAAACTGGCTGGGCGACTTCTACGGCGCAACTCTTGAAAACATCGTTTTTGAGAATTGTACCGCTTACGCTGTTCCCAACCCCGGTGCTATCGTAATTGGAAATCTTTACGGTGCATACGAGCACACCATCAAC
>JAZNVY010000191.1:0-2405 GCA_045593105.1 Eubacteriales bacterium | reverse complement strand
TGCCGGTCAGTTTGACAGCGAATACAGTTATCCCACCATTACCCGGCAGGTCAATTACCGCTCCCGGATAACCGAAACAGTTCAGTCAAACGGAGTGCACCCTTCCGCAGAAGGTTATGATCAGATCGCCGACGCGGTTTTCCGCCAGCTGAACGCACTTCTGTGAACCATATACCCCCGACCCTCTTCGTAGGGCTTACGCCTTGGTCACGCCGCCCATCTCTTTTGTAGGGACCGGCGTCCTCGACGGTCCTATCCCCCCGCATGTCATTGCGAAGGCAACACCGTTGCCCGTGGCAATCCGTTTCCCAAAAAGCAAAATGCCCGGGATCCCTTTTACAAGGGTTCCCGGGCATGTTCATACCGGTTGATATTATTCCCACTCGATGGTGCCGGTGGGCTTCGGGGTCAGATCAAACAACACACGGTTGATGCCCTCTACTTCAGAGGTGATCCGGTCGACGATCTTATGAAGCACCGGGTAAGGGATCTCCTCGATGGTGGCGGTCATGGCATCTTTGGTGTTCACGGCGCGGATGATGGCAGGCCAGCCTTCGTAACGCAGTTCGTTACGCACGCCCACGCTCTTGATATCGGGGATGGAGATAAAGTACTGCCAGACCTTTTCCGCCAGACCGCACTTGGCAAATTCATCACGCAAAATAGCATCGGCTTCCCGCAGAGCGTGCAGACGGTCACGGGTAATTGCACCTAAGCATCTTACGCCCAGACCGGGACCGGGGAAGGGCTGACGGTAGACCATGGCATGAGGCAGACCCAGTGCCTCACCTACTACACGGACTTCGTCCTTAAACAGCAGTTTTACCGGCTCAACCAGTTCCATTGCCATATCGTCGGGCAGGCCGCCCACGTTGTGGTGGGATTTGACGGGCTTGCCGCTTTCGGCAGCCTTAATGGACTCTAAAATATCGGGGTAAATGGTGCCCTGTGCCAGGAAGGAAATGCCCTCCAGCTTGGCAGCCTCCTCGTCAAAGACCTTGATGAACTCACCGCCGATGATCTTGCGCTTGCGCTCAGGATCGGAAACGCCTGCCAGCAGGTCCAGGAAGCGGTCAGTGGCATCCACATACACAAGGTTGGCATCCAGTTCTTCGCCAAAGACCTTGATAACATCTTCACTCTCACCCTTGCGCATCAGGCCGTGGTTCACATGAACGCACACCAGCTGCATGCCGACGGCATCGTTGCCTGCGACGAAGCCGCCTGCGGCGAACTGAAGGTCGACACCTACAAGTACTTCAAGGAAATCTACAAGAACGAGCGCTAAGCCGGGAACCCCTACACCCGTAAGGGTGTCATTGCGAGGGCAACACCGTTGCCCGTGGCAATCTTCCCCACACAATACGATAACCAACCAAAAGAACGGCTGTCACCAGCCGTTCTTTTTTGCCCTCAACGCACAATGTAAACGTAGGGGCGAACATTGGTTGCCCGCAATTCTAAAATCCTCTCGTAGGGGCGCATCACGATGCGCCCGCGGGCGATTCATGAATCGCCCCTACATCCCCCGTTGTCATTGCGAAGGCGGCAATGCCGCCGGTGGCTTTCCTTGTACGAAAAAGAACGATTAGATATTGCAATCTAATCGTTCTTTTTGCTTTATTGATCATACTTTTTAATTGCCTTGGCAAGGCCGTCTAAAACGGCTGTATAGGGCTTGCCGTCTGCGCCCAAGGTGGGGCAAATGTAGCCGCCCTCTTCAAATTCATTCCAAGCAAAGATGGTGCCGTAACCGGTGTTGGCGCAATCCCCGTTCTCCTCGATCCAGCGGAAATAATCCAAGGTCGCTTGTTCCATCTGGTCGGCAGTGGGCGCCGGTGCATAAGACGTATCCGCATACGAGCACCAAGGACAAGCACGATCCACCCGAGGTCTGGGATTCCAGCCGGCGCTGAGAACGGGAACCACCGGAATGCCGTAAGCCTTCCGCCGCTCATTGTCCTTCCGGACATCCGCACAAAAGTCCTCAAAATTATCCGCCTCGGAGAAGGCAGCATAGGCCGCTACCGCATCCGCCTGAGAATAATCCCCGTCCTCGCTGTTCTTGCCGTTGTTGATGAAGATGACATAGGGATCCAGACCCGCTTGCTTGGCAGCTTCCCTGACTTGCCGCATCAGTTCCGGCAAATAGCCACCAAAGATGAACACCAGCGGTCTGCCGCCTTTTTTCTCATAATAGTCCTGCCCCATGGCATCCACCAATCTTGCTATATCCTTTCGGGAATAGGCATGCAGGCCGATCAAAATGGCGCACATATTGATTTTCTTGTTTACAGGGCTTTGCTGATACAGTTTGCGAGCCGTATTCAAGTACGGCAAATGCTCTACCAAAAATCCAAGGTCTTCATGACCGACCTCCGGTTCTTCGCCGCAAGTCGGATCGT
>JAZNVY010000190.1:0-4875 GCA_045593105.1 Eubacteriales bacterium | reverse complement strand
TCCAGATAACGGCGCTCAAAGAGGATCATATACTTATCCGTTTCCGGCTTCATCAAAAGACCGTTCAGCGCCTTGGCAAGCTGGCGCACCCGAACGTCCACGCGGTTGACGAAGGTGGTCTTTTGCACCGAGGTGACGTTCTCCGGGATCTCGTCATAGGAGTCCAGAAGCAGGTACGCCACGCAAAGGGTATCCCCTTTCAGCTTATGGATCTGCTCATGGAGGGTATGGTTATCCATCCAATAGACCGCATAGAAATGATCCTTCCCGGACTCACCCTGGCTCAGGATATAGACGGTATATTTTTTATCTGCAAAGGAGATATCGTATTTTCCGCTCTGATGTTTCTTGACGTTCTCAAAAGAAATATTTTTATTGATCGCCCGAACCTTCTGACCAAAGATCTCGTGAATATGACCGTCGTGAAGCACCTGATGAAACAGCTCGTTATACCAGATGATCTCACCCTTATCATTGAGCAGGGTGATCGGCATGGGGAAATTGGTTAGGTTTTCCCGGGTGGCCTCATCCAGATAGGAGGTGATATTCTGCAGATAGCTGTAAACGTGGTGGTTGCGCTTATTGATGGTAAAGAGGTTAAACGCAATGAATACCGCGGTAAAGATCAGCTCCGCCAATCCCCACCAGGGCTGCATCACCATGGTCACCGCGGAAAAGAGAACCAGCATGACGTACATGACGATCTCTACGCGCGATACATGAATTTTGATTGATTTCATAAAAACTCCTTAAGCAAACACAGAGTATTCTTATTCTACACGTAACGTTTTGGGCAGAGTGGCGATCCACCAACCCAGATAGAGCAGTATGGTATAGGGGCTGAGGAGCGCACCGCCCACCGAGCAATACGCCAGGATCAGCAGTAAGCCGATCAGCAAGCCCTGCGCCAGCGGCGGCCATTTCTTTTTCTGCATCAGACCCCGGATCCAATAGACTCCGGCAAATACGAAGAAGAAGCCAAAAAGATAGATCGCCGCCATCACGGCCGCCATCTGCGTACCGCCGATAAACTGCGCCAGGATATAAATCAGCATAAAGCACCAGCTGATGCCCCGACCGGGGATGAGGGTGCTCCAGCTTCCCAGCCATCCGGAATTTTTAACCGCGCGGTCGGCGATGCGGATCCCCAGGAAATAAGCGCCCAGCAACGCATAGGCCGCCATCATGATGACGAAAAAGCCCATGGTAAAGGACTGGGTACGCAGAAGATCAAACATCTCTCCAAACTGCGCCGGCATTTGCTCCTGATAGATCCGCTCGTAAAGCAGCTCCATCTCGTCCACCATCCCGGCGTATCGGGCAGCGATCCGCTCGGTCACGGCGTATAAGCTCCAGCCGCCGAAATGCAGTTTACTATAGACCAACGCACCGCCCAGCCAAAAGGCTCCGCTTAAGGGAAGTGCGGCAGAGGTCAAGGGTAGAATTTTCTTAAAATAAGGCCAGAAGAGGGTCACCGCCAGCGGCGTTCCGCAGGTCAGGCTCCAAGCAAGCACTGCGGTGGCCAGGTCGCCGATCGCCAGATAAAGCACCGGCAGGGCAGCCAAAAGGGTCCCCCAGGAAGGCAGACTGCCCACCCGGCGATAGGACGCCAGCAGCAGCGCCGGCACCGTCACCATGCCTGCCAGCAGCGTCAGCCCGAACCCGGCATCAAATCCGCTGACCGGATAGACGCTGCCCATATAATAGAGGAGCAGCAGCGTACCGACCAGCCCAAACCAACCTTTGATCCGTTCTTTTTTCATCGTTCGTTTTCTTTTGCCATAATGGCGTTCACCCGGCGCTCGTGACGGCCGCCGGCCTCAAACTCCGCCGTGAAGTATTCCTCCACGATCTTCAGACCCAGCTCGATGCCCAGCACGCGGGCACCCATGCAGAGCACGTTACTATTATTATGCACTACCGTCATTTTGGCGGAATAGCAGTCCCCGCAAACGGCGGCACGGATGCCCCGGATCTTATTGGCCGCCATACTCATGCCGATTCCGGTACCGCAGATCAGAATTCCTTTTTCCGCCTTGCCTGCCGCCACCGTTTCCGCCACTAAAAATGCGGCGTCGGTATAGTCGCAACCGTCCTCGGTGCCGTCGAAGAGGACCTTATTCTCGATCCCCATTTCGTTCAGCTTATCACATACGGGGCGGAGCCATTCGGTTCCTGCCTTATCACAACCCAGTACTACCATTTTGCTCGTTCTCCTTTTTCTTTTGATACTCACGCTCCGCCTGAGAGAGACGGAAATAAGCAGGCACCAGCCGCTCCGGCGGCAAGGCCTCTAAAAACGATGCCGCATAGGCAACGCTTCTGCCTAATATATGATTTTTTTCACTCATGACGATGCGGTCGCCGTCCGCCAGTTCCTGAAGGAGATAAGCGCCGTCCCCCAAAAGGATCACCGGTTTATCCAATAATCTGATCAGTTCTTTGGCTTCCTCCACCGAGCAGGCGCGGTCGGCGATGACCGACCGAGGGGCGCCGTCCTCAAAGGCGTAGCCGCCCATATAGACCTGCTTGCATCGAGCGTCCAGCAGCGCTACCGCGATCCGTCCGCAATCCTTTTCGTTGCACGCCAGCGCCATCAGCGTCGGCACTGCGGTACAGGGGCGTCCCAGCGCCATTCCCTTAACTAAACTGCAGCCGATCCGCAGACCGGTAAAGGAACCGGGGCCGTGGGTCACCGCAAAGGCGTCGATCTCCTTTAATTCGATGCCGGCTTTCTTCAAGGTTTCGTCCGTTAGGGGCAGCAGCATCTGGCTATGGGTCAGACCGGCATCGGCAAAGCCTTCCGCCAAAATTTCTCCATCCTCGCTGACTGCCACCGCAGCGGTGGTGCCGGCGCTGTCAATACTCAGCAATTTCATCCGTTATTCTCCAATCTGAGGATCCGCTCGTTTTCATGGGATCCGTAGCTCAAGGTCAGCCGCCAGGCATCCGCCGGAAGCAGCTCCTCAATATTTTCGCTCCATTCGATCAGCAAAAGCCCGGTGCCCAGATAATCATAGTACCCGGTACTGAAAAGGCTATCCTCTCCGTCCACCCGATACATATCGAAATGATAGACCGGGAACGGACCGGTATGATATTCATGCACCATGGCAAAGGTGGGGCTGGTCACTTCGTCCCGAACGCCCAGGGCTTTGCAAAGATACCGGGAAAAGGTCGTCTTGCCGGCGCCCAGATCCCCAAAATATGCCAATACCTCTCTGCCTTGAAGCATTCCGGCGATCTCCGCCGCCGCCTGCTCTGTCTCCAAAAGGCTATGGCAAATAAACGTTTTTTCCATTCTTTTCACCCTATTTGAGTATATGTGCCCATAATAATTATTGTCATTATAACATAGTATATATATAATTGCAAGGTCTGCCTTTTAAAAATAACTTGAGATTTTTCTCTGCTGTTGCTATAATAGATAAAAACGACGAAAAGGAGGGAGTATCTATGCTGGAGCAGGCAAAGCTTTTAATTCGCCACGTTTTGGGGCGGATCGACTGGATCCTGGGCGCTTTGATCATCCTCGCCAGCTCCTACGGGCTTTTACTCATCTCCTCCGCCACCGATACCTTCGGCTCCAGAAAGATGCTGATCGTCCAGGCCTTTGGCATCCTGGCCGGCATTTTTATGGCGCTGGTGATCCTCACCTTGGAGCATGAAAATCTGGCGCGTTTTTCCATCCCCGTTTATATTCTTTGTATTTTACTGCTGATCTTCACCTTGATCTTCGGCAAAGAGGTCATGGGCAATAAAAACTGGATCTCTCTGGGTCCCATCAACGTCCAGCCCTCCGAGTTTGTAAAGATCGGCTTTATCCTCACCTTTTCCAAGCACCTCTCCAAGGTGCGGCATTACATCAATAATATCCGCGCCCTCATTCCCTTAGGGCTCCATTTCGCCGTCATTGCGGTGCTGGTGGCGATGGAAGGGGACTTGGGAACCACGCTGGTCTTTCTCTTCATCTTTTTAGCCATGCTGATGGCTGCCGGTCTCCATTGGGGATTTTTCTTAGGCGGTGCGGCGGTGGTAGGCGTCGCCGCCCCCTTTATCTTTGACCGGCTGGAGACCTATCAGCAGATGCGTATCCTGGCGGTCTACGATCCCTCGCTGGATCCCATGGGCTTTGGCTATCAGACTCTCCAAAGCCAGATCGCCCTCGGCAGCGGCGGTCTGACCGGCTCCGGTCTATACGACGGAATTCAGACCCAATACAGTATCCTGCCGGAAAAGCAGACCGACTTCATTTTTTCAGTCTGCGGCGAAGAGCTGGGCTTCATCGGCTGCTTCATCATCGTTTTGCTGGAGGCAGCCATCGTCTTTCGCCTGCTTTATATCGCGCGCTACGCCACCGACCATATGGGCAGCTTCATCTGCGTAGGGCTGGCGGCGATGATCTTCGTCCAGGCGGCGGAAAACATCGGGATGTGCTTAGGACTTTTGCCGGTCATCGGCATCACCCTCCCCTTCTTCAGCTACGGCGGCTCCTCGGTGCTGGCACTCTGCATGAGCATGGGGCTGGCCATGAGCGTCAACGCCAGCCGTCCGAAAATGTATTTCTTCAAGGATAAATAAAAAGAAACAACGAGAAAGAGTAAAATCTCTTTCTCGCCGTGATATTGCAAAAACGTCACAAACCTTTTCATTCTTTTCATTTTCTGCGGTCGGGGACTTTTTTGACAGTCTGAGAGCCGTTCGGCTCTTTTTTATTTCAACATTTCGTAAGTCTTCTCCGTGGGATATGCCACGAAGCGGTTGATGGGAACACCCATGGAAGAAAACCGCTCTTCATACTCCGTCATGACGTTGGGGGTATCGGTGCTGTGAAGATCATAGGTCAGCTCTTCCAAACGGAAGCCCAGCTCCCCG
>JAZNVY010000189.1:0-5543 GCA_045593105.1 Eubacteriales bacterium | reverse complement strand
GAGCGATCTGATCAATGCTTATATCCGTTTCTGGCTTCAGCGTGCAGAGCTGCCGGGGGCGACGGAAACCGCCTTGAATGAAGTTTACCGCGCGCTTTTGGAAAATTCTGCAGATAAGGATCTGGATCTCCATGCCATTTTGACCGTCGGCGGATATGCAGAGGATTATATCCGTATGCTGTTCAAAAAGCGGTACGGTATTCCGCCGCTGAAGTTTTTGGCGCAGATCCGCATGGAGAACGCCTGCTTTTTGCTGGATACCTATCGGGATCTGCCCCTTACCGAGGTGGCAGAGCGGTGCGGATATGATGATTACGTTTATTTTTCCAAAACCTTTAAAGCCCATATCGGGAAAAGTCCTCGGGAATATTTAAAAGATTTAAATGTACATTAAAAAAATAACAGCAGGCTTTCGCCTGCTGTTATTTTTTAGATTAGTTATAAGGGATCGTTATTCGATCTCTTTTTCCTTTCTGCCCAAAAGCGCCAGTCCGAAGATTCCCATGCTGCTCAGGCAAAGGAGGGCGATCCAGAGGGAAACCTTGGAATGATCGCCGGTATCCGGATTGCCGGATTCGGGAACAGGCTCCGTCTCAGGTTTTGGATCTGCTTCCGGCTGGGGAGCAGGATCTGCGTCCGGATCGGGAGTGGGCTCGGGGTTGGTCTCCGGATCGGGAGTCGGATTGGGATCGGGATCGGGAGTCGGCGTCGGATCGGGATCCGGATTGGGATCGGGATCGGGTGTCGGATCGGGATCGGGCGTTGGGGTCGGATCGGGATCCGGAGTGGGATCGGGATCGGGCGTCGGGGTCGGATCGGGAGTGTAGTCGTAGATGTTCTCAAACTCTGCAACGATATTGGTGGCGGCCTCGCCGTTCTTGGTGAAGCTGGCGACCAGTTCATTGTTGGCGTTGCGCGAGATGCTGACGGTGATGGCATAGGTGGCGGTGCTGTACTGCACGTGCTCTCTGCCGTCGTTGACCTCGGTGAGCTTGTAGATGAAGGTCTTGCCGATGTCGTTCTCGGTGTAGCCGAGCACGAATGCGGCGATGCCGTTTTTATCCGACTTCAGACTGAGCCGTTCCGTCGTATCGGTGTTTTCGAGGATGAATTCAAATCCATCGTGACCGATGGTGGCGGTGCCTTTGTTGACGACCTTCTTTTTGACGACGAGCTCTACCGTCAGATCCTCAGGCTTGGGGGTATAGACGTTGGTAAAGAGGATCTCTGCTGCCGGAGCGGCTTCGCCGACCTTTTGGACGGTGCGGCCGGCTTCGTAAAGCTTGCCGTTCTCATCGTCCTTGACCTCGATAGCAAGATGATAGATCGCAGTATCGTTGGTAACGCGCTCTGCGGTGGTGTCGGGATCTTCTGCTACAACGAAGTAGTAGGTGCCGACCTTATCCAAGGTGAACTCTTCGAATGCGAAGGTTCCGTCTGCCTTGTTGGTGGTCTCTTTCACAGCGGCATTGGGATCAACGACGTATGCATCGTCCGCCTCATAGAGGAAGAATTTAAACTCGTTTTCCGCAAGGGTTCTGTTTTCCAGCTTCTTCAAGCCGCTGATGCGAACCGGGAGGGCATCTGCTTGATAAGCGTTAGCAAAGACGATGGAGCTTGCCGGGATGTTCACGGTCTGAGGCTGATCGTGCTCGTCGAGCTCGACGGTTTGCTTGATCATCTCGGTAGAGAGTACCAGCGCACCCTTGTGGTTATCCTCGGCGGAGACGGTTACAAGATACTTGCTTTCGTCGTAGGTGACGCCGGCAACCGAACCGGCAACCTCTTGGACGACGAAGTAGCGAACGTCCTCAGTGGTAAATTCAATTTCAGGGAAATTAATACCGCCGGTGCCGTTGTTTTGTACCGTTTCGTTCAAGCCGCCCTGTACCAAGGTGGTGAAATCACGCTCGGTTTCGACGATGGTGAATGCGAACTCACCGTCGTTCAGCACTCTGCCGGTCAGTTCCTTGGTGGCGTGAAGTGCGATGGTTTTCTTGGCAGGCCGATAGGTGTTCTTAAAGGCGATGGCGTTGGAATTGTCGCTGCTGTAAACGATGGTTTGCGCGGCATCCAATCCGCCGATGGTATTATCGGTAACCTCGACCTTGACGATATAGGTGTTTTCTGCATAGGTCACGCCGTTGCCGTTCGCACCGGCAACCTCTTCCACTTTATAGTAGTGGGTGCCCACCTGATCATAGCGGAGCTCTTGGAACCGGAAGACGGCGGTGTCGCCGTTGGCGGTGCCGTTTTCTGCCGTCAGGAGCAGAGGATTTTGAATGGCAGTGCCCTGCGCATCCGCCACCTCAGTCAGCCGGAAGGTAAACTCGCCGCCGAGAAGCGGTCTGCCGGTCAGCGTCTTGGTTCCTTCCACCACGATGGCGGTCTCGCCGGTGATGGCGTAGGTGTTGTTGAAGTTCAACGCAGTGGCTGCCACGGGAGCGGCGGAGCCGTAGGCGACGATGTGGGGATAGCCGTCTGCAATGTGCAACCGGGTGATGCCGTCCGTACCAACGGTCATTTCTACCAAAAGCGTAACGTGGTAGTGATTTTCGTCGATGGAGACGCCGCCCAAGGTCGTGGCGTTTTCCTTGACGGAGAAATAATGCAGTCCGGTAGTAGTAAGGGGAACTTCAGCGAAGGTGATCGCGTTGCCGTTGTTGTTGACGGTCTGTAAGGCAGAGCCTTGGATCACGAAGGCGGCAGAGGTCTGATATAAGCTGAAGCTAAAGGTTCTGCCACCAAGCTCCGTGCCGCCGTTCAGGGTCTTGACGCCGGAAAGCTGAAGTGCTGCGGTCTCCGCATCGGGGGTGTAGTAGTTTTTATGAGAGATGGGATCGCCGGTGTAGGGAGCGTAAGCACCCGGTGCGCCGTTTTCGATGGCGGCGTATGCGGCGATGGCTTTGTGATTGGCGTCATCCCAGGTGATGGAAAGCGCGCCGATCCAGTTCTCATCGTATTTCATTCCCACCACGCGGTTCTGGATCGCGGGAGCGATCTCGCGCAGGTAGTAGACCTTTCCTGCGGTGCCGAGCTCTGCCTGGGTCACGGGGATGGCAAAGGTTGCCTTGCCCTGTGCATCGGTCAGAACGTAGTAGGCAGGATCGGTGGCGGTCATGGACTCAAATAAGCCAAAGGTAATGTCTGCGGCGTGGTCGTTGTAGGTGATGCTGCTGTCGTCAAGATTCTCCACCGTCTTGGTCACGTTCAGATAGACGATATCCTTGGTGACGGCGTTGTGGAAATCTTTGGTGACGGTATAGCCGGTTTGTGCATCACCGCCGAGAATTACATCTTGATTGACGTTAACTGCCGAAACCTCCAGCGCGCCGTCTGCATCGGCATCCGTCACGACGACGGAGAATAAGCCGTAGGAGCGGTCGTACGCCATATCGGGGATACGCTGAGCGGGGATCTCTTCCTGAACGAGGAAGTTATAGGTTCCGACCTTGGTAAACTCATAGGAAGAGAGATCGATCTCATAGCCGGTCGCCGTCTTGGTGACGGTGTCCGAAAGCTGGAGATCCCGGAGGGTGCCGTTGGCAAAATCGGTGATCTCATAGAGCTTCAGGGTGAACTCAGCGCCATCGGGCCAGCCGCCGGTCACGGTCTTGGTGCCGTTGATCTTCAGATTGACGGTGGTCTTGGCAGGCTCGTAGCGGTTGACGACGTGCGCCTGATCCGCGCCGGCAGGGGTGATGGTTTTCGCGGTGTTGGAATAGCGGATATCCTCGTTGCGATAGCCGGCAGGTGCCACACCCTCGGTCACGTTATAGGTAACCCCCTCGGGAATATTCCGGAAGGTGGCAGACTCGCCGTTTTTCAGCAAAACGGTATAGACGTTGCCGTTTGCAGTGGCACCGGCAGGTGCTGTCATGCCGGCGGTGTCGCCGGTGAATTCCACTTGGATGGTAAAGACCTGCCCGTCGTGGTTGGCGTTGGGCTCAAAGCCTTCGGGATAGTTGACGTCCTTGCTGACGATCAGATCGCCGCGCCCCAGCTTGTCGTTCACAAACTCGACGGGGGTGATGGTCTGCTCGGCAATGGTGAGGTTTGCGACGGTGCCGGCAACGGTCTGGCCGTTCACCGCAACGCTCTTGACGTGATAGCCGGAGCCGGCCTTTTCTTTGACGGTATAGGTGCCGGCGGTAAGACCGACGATATAGACCGTCTCGCCTGCCTTGAGGGTGACCTCGCCGGAGGCGGCCAGATCGGTGCGATCGGCTTCCAGTCCGTTGTCGTCCAGGCGTACCACCTGGGCGTCATTGATATTTCCCTCAATCACGAAGGTATAGACGGCGTCAGAGGTGAAGCCTTCTGCCAGCGTTTTGGTCAATTTGATACCGGTGGCAGGGGTGGCGGTCAGCTTGCCGTTGTTGCCCTGGGTGGAATAGGTGTAATAATGCTGATTATTTGCGACGATGAAGGGGTGATCGCTGTAGTTCATCGTCTTGGTCACGGTGGGATCCGCCTTGGGGCTGTTCTCAAAGTCGTAGTAACGGTGGATGGTGCCCTTGGGGATGACCCATTGATTGGTGCCGAAGGACTCAGCCAAAGCAAGAGAGGCGGCGGTGATGGGCTCGTAGTGCTGGTGGGCACGAACCTGCCCGTTTTCCAACTTTTCGTATACGGTATATTGCCGGTAGAACGTACCGTTGGAGGGCTTTGCGCCGGTATAGACCGTACCCTGCTCATCGGTATAGACCAAGGAGTCCTCGGTGTAATAGTACCGCTCGTTATCGTCGGACGGCTCAAAGTGGCTGTAGGTGTTAAGGGTGGTATTGTCGGCGTTGTCCGTCCACTTATTGGTGTAGAAGACGTAGCCTGCCTCCTTGTTCTCGGTGGAGGCGGCGTAAGCGGCCGGAACCTTTTCGGTCAGATTCCAATCGTAGATATCCTGCTTCAGCTCTACTTCGTAAAGCAAGCGGATGGGAGATTCCGCGGTGTTGTCTTCCAGCTTCAGCCCGGTCACTTCGGTGACGTTTCCGTCTGCATCCACGTTGACCGAGACCTCATAGGTGACGGTGGGGATGAGGGAGGCCGGAAGCTGCCAGGTCAGAATGCTGTCGCCGGAGGCGATCTCGGTGGCAATGCGCACCGTCATATACATCATGTCGGTGTTGGATACGCCGCCGATGACGGTGGTATCACCCAGGAAGCCGTAGGACTTCATGATATGGGTGGCACCCTTTTGGGTCACGACCTCTTGGATCTGCTGGGCGGTCATTCCTGCGTGCCAGAAATCCAGGTAGTTGCCGTCGGCATCGGAGAACCAGCCGATATAATGGCTGAAGTTCTGATCGTCTTGATAGGCAAGCTGTCCGTGCTTATAAGCGTCGGCAACCAAAGCCCGGGCGGTGGCGGTGTTTTCAATGCCCAGCCGTTCTTGAACCGACCAGATGAAATTGTTGCCCAGATCGGTGGGGGTCTCCACCGTTCCCAGATCGGCGCCGGCATTGCCGAGAGCGCTTGCCATTGCCGCGCCGGAGAAGAGCCGATCGCCAATGACGATGCCCTTGATGTCGGTGATGTCCATATAC
>JAZNVY010000188.1:0-8829 GCA_045593105.1 Eubacteriales bacterium | reverse complement strand
TCTTGCCCTCCTGAATACGGGAGAGGATCTCCATACCACGCTCCCGTTTATTGTGTTCAAAATAACTGATGAGGGGCTTTTTGATCCCCATATAGTTTAATAATTTGAGGGTATTCCGCGTGTCCTCGGCGGCAATGAAATCCACCGTCTCCAAGATCTCCCGGCAACGCGGCGAGATATCTCCCAGATTGCCGATGGGCGTCCCCACCAAATATAAAACCGGTTCGCTCATTGGCTCCGCTCCCTTCGATAGATCTTCAGTAATTCATCCGACATGGCACCGTCGGCACCATGGAGGATCAGCGTCGGTTCAGCCTCCAGCTCCCGGCGGCTGTCACGCACCGCCTCGATCAAAACCACCATGGGCTTTTCTCCCTCATGCCCCTGCACCAGCCGCAGACGCGAGGGGGCCAGACGATAATTTTTCAGTTCCTCTAAAATCTCCGGCAGACGGAAGATGCGATGCACCATCGCCAGCCGACCGCCGGGGCGCAAAAGATACGATGCGGCGGAAATGACGTCCCGCAGGGTGCAAGCCACCTCCCGGCGCGCCAGCTCCCGATGGGGATTTTGACCCAAAATGCCGCGCCCCATCGGCTCATACGGCGGATTGACCGTCACTAAGTCGTATGCACCGCCCTGGCAAAGGGTTTTGATCTCTTTAAGATCCCCCTCAATGACGGCAAAGCGATCCTCGCACCGGTTTTCCCGGCAGGATTTTCGCAAAAGCCGGCAAAGCTCCGGCTGCAGCTCTAAGGCCTCTGCCCGATCCGCATCCCCTCTCGCCAAAAGCATAAAGGGTACGATGCCGGTACCGCTGCAAAGGTCGATCATCCGCTCGCCCTTTTTGCACCGGGCAAAGTCCGCCAAAAGGACGCCGTCTGTCCCAAAGCGGAAGAACTCCTTATTCTGCCAGATCTGCCAGCCGTTCAGCTGCAGATCGTCCAGTTGATCCAATTCTTCCATCAGCGACCCTCTTTAAAGGCCTTGATCCGCAGATCTTCGCCGTAGAAATAGCAATAGGTGAAATGCCCCACCAATCGGGAGACGATCCGCTCATCGTAAGCCTTCTGGATCCCCTCCAAATTGAGGTTGGTGGAAAAAAGCATCGGCTTATTCGTCCGGATGCGCTGGTCGATGAGGTCGGTCAGCGTTCCCACGGTATAGGGGGTACGGCTTTCGGTGCCCAGATCGTCGATGATCAGCATATCCACGTCAAAGAACTGGCTGAGCGTCCCCTCTTCGTCTTTGAAGCGAGCCGCCTCCAGCCGCCGCGCCAATTCCGGCGCACTGATATAGATCACGCTCTTTCCCTGCTCCAAAAGGGCTTTGGCAATGGCGGTGGAAAGATAGGTCTTCCCCAGTCCGGTAGCCCCCACAAACAGCAGGCTCTTGGTCTGCCGATCGAACTGCTCCGCATAGTTTTTACAAAGCCGATAGATCCGCTCCATATTATCTCGGGGAGAAAGCAAGCCGTCCCGGGCTTCGGTATCGAAGATCGAAAGATCAAAGTTCTCAAAGCTTTGATGGGTCAGCGACTGATCCAGATTGGAGCTGCGGAAATTCTCCGCGATCAGCTCCCGGCGGAAGCATTCACACATCCCCTCCGGTCCCATGCCGGTATCCCGGCAGTTTTCGCACTGAAAATGCGGCTCGATATCCGCATGAACGGACTTTAAAAAGTCCTCTCTCTTTTGCTGAAGTGCTTCTAACTCTTCTTTTGCGGCATCCGCATCGCCGAAGGTGGCCATGGCCATACAATAGCGACTTCCGGCCTCGGTGATGGCGCGATCCATCTCCAAAAGGCAGGGATTGTCCTGATAAACGCGTTCCCGGCGCTCCGCCGCCTGCCAGACCGCTTCTGCATGACGGGTGGCAAAGGCCGCCCAAAGTTGCTCTTTATTCATCATTTACCCTCCCCCTGCATCATGCCGATGCCCAATTTTTCCAGCTCCGAAAGGCCGGTGTGCTGCTGACGGCCGGTATGTACCTCTTCCCGGATATCCGATACTTTTTTATAGCCGGCCTTATGCCAATTCTCCAAGATCGTATTGATGTAGTTAAAGACCATCTTGCCCTTGCTGTCCATACACCGATTGTAGGCCTCGACGATCAATTCCTCCGAAAGACCCATTCCCACCCATGCGGTGATGGTCTCGCGCTGCTTGGCGGAGAAGTTGGTGGTGATGCCGAAGGCGCGCTTCAAGCGGTTCTCCAGCTTGCGGTAGTCTTCCAGCTCCCGGATCTTTTGCTCCGCCAGCTCGAAGGTCGTGATCCCGTTATCGTACCAATCCACAGACACCGTCTCCAGATACCGGGCGGTAAATTTATCAATACTATTGCAATAGGCCACGATCTGGACGATCATTTCATGAGAAAAGTGCAGATTTTCCGCCATATTATAGAGTACCGCCAAAAGGGGCTGATTAACTACCTTACCGGTGATACGCTGCACCTCTGCCACCATGGCGCGGAAGTCCTCGCCGGTCTCCTCCAGGATGATGGTAGGCTGCACCCGAGGCAGTTCGCGGGGTAATACTGTCTTGACGGCAGAAACCAGCCGCAGCTTGCCGTGCTCTAAGGTGAAGATATGCTCCTTGACCCAAAAGTCAATGGCAGGCTCCACTTCCTCCGGCTTCAGATTGCAAAACTGCGCGATGGCGGCAGCATCGTGCGCCATGCGATCGTACCGCAGTAAAAAGAGCAGTACCTTCAGCTGGGCACCGGTGGCAATATTCAGCAGGCCGTCCACCACCCGACTGGGGATCGACACGCACTGCATTCTGGTATCTTCAAATTGATATTTCATATAGACCTCTTTATAATGTAGTTAGTCCCATTATATAAAAGTTCTTGCTAAAAATCAAGTTGAATGATAGAATATATTGAAGCGAGGTGGCGTAGAATGATATTTGATAAGTTTAAAAAAGAACGCTACATGGTAGTAGGGCTGGGAAATCCCGGCAAAAAATACGAAAATACCCGTCATAACGCCGGCTGGATGGCGCTGGAGGTGCTGGAAAAGGAATTCGGCGCAACCCCCTTCGGCAATAAGCAGACCGCCACCCTGACCAAGGCGAAGATCGACGGCAAAGAAGTCCTTTTCGTCCGTCCGCTGACCTTTATGAACCTTTCGGGAAAGGCAGTCAACGAGGTGGGCTCTTATTATAAAATTCCGCAGGAGCATATCATCGTCATTGCCGACGACGTCTCCATGGACGTAGGCCGGATGCGCATCCGGGATAAGGGCAGCGACGGTGGTCACAACGGACTCAAGGACATCATTCGGGTGCTGGGCAACCAGCAATTGATCCGGATCAAGCTGGGTGTCGGGCAGAAACCCCATCCCGACTATGATCTTGCCGACTGGGTGCTGGGCAAATTTACCAAAGAAGAAAAAGCAAAGCTGGAAGAAACGCTGCAAGCGGTGCCGGGCGCTGTAAAGCTACTGCTGGACGGCGACGTGGCAACCGCGCAAAATCGGTTCAACAGGTGAGTGCATGGATCTTTTATCACTCTTAAAGAATGAGCCGGCGCTTCGGGATCTCCCCCTTTCGGGTGCCCGCCCCATTGCCGTCAACGGATTGCAGGGGCAAAGCAGTATCCTGAGCGCCGCCTTTCTCTGCAAAGAATTTCATCATAAGGGAATTTTCGTCACCCGTCAAGAGGCGGGGGGCGCTGAAATTCTCGGGGCTTTGCGCGCCCTTTTGGGCGAAAAAGTCTATTATCTCCCGGAACGGGACTTTCTTTTCGATGAATACTCTGCCCGTTCTCAGGAACGGGAAAACGCCCATGCGGAGGTCATCAAAAAAATGCGTTCCGGGGATTATACCATGATCGTAGCGCCCATGAGCGCCCTTTTGATGCCCGTCCCTCCCCCGGAGGAATCGGTGGAGGATCGGTTGCTGCTCAAGGTCGGCGTTTCCTACGACCTGGACGATCTCGCGGAATATCTGACGGAGCACGGTTATACCGCCTTTGAACTGGTGGAGGGAAGCGGAAGCTTTGCGCGCCGGGGCGGTATTCTGGATATCTTTTCCCCCAACTATCCCGACCCCATCCGGGTGGAATTTTTCGGTGACGAGATCGACCGCATCGTCTTTTTCGATGCACTGACCCAGCGTACCCTGGAAACGGCGGAATTTGCGGAGATCGTCGGGTGCCGCTCCAGAAAAGGAGAGGAACAGCGGCTTTTGCCCATCCTTTCCCAATTGGAGCATCCCGGCGCAAAAGCCGATCTGGAGCGGTTGCAAAACGGCCGCACCATCGCCGCCGACCGTTATCTCCCCCTCTTGTATCCCACCCTCTTTACCCCCTTGGATCTCCACGACGGACTCCTCTTTATCGAGGAATACGCCAGCCAGCAGAAGGTCTTTTCCTTTATGGAATGGCAACTGCAGGAGGAGATGACCCGTCACGCTGAAAAAGGAGACTACATGGCGGACGGCACCTACTTTTTGAGCCGGGAAGCCTTTGAGGATCGCTGGAGCGGTAAGACCCTTCTATTCTCCGCCGTCACCCCGGCCACCGACCGTCCCTTGGGCGATCTTCGGCAGATCCGGGTCTTGGAGGACCGTATTCCGTTCTACCAGGAAGACGCGCTTCTCCACGAGCTTCAGCGCGCGACCGAAGAAAAATATACCACCGTCTTAACCGGAACCGCCGGGCGGATGGCGGAGCTGAAGGCGACTCTTGCCGAAAACCATCTCCCCCTTTCCGACCGACCGAAAAAGGGTGCGGTGACCTGCCTGGAAAGCCCCCTTTCCTTTAATTTGCGTTTCCCGGACGCCGGGCTTCTTCTCCTTTCGGACGGTAATAAAAAGACGGAAAAATCCCGTCACAGAAGCGGTATCAAAGGCGAAAAGATCCGCTCCTTCAACGATATTACGCCGGGGGATCTGGTGGTGCACGTCTCCCACGGCATCGGCGTCTATAAAGGCATCCGCCAGGTGGAAAACCAGGGCGTGACCAAGGACTATATCGTCATTGGCTACGATAAAGGGGATACCCTTTTCGTCCCCTGCCCCCAGCTGGATCTCATCTCCAAATATATCGGCACCGCCGAGGATCATGCCGTCAAGCTTTCACGCCTGGGCGGCACCCAATGGGAAAAGACCAAGGCCAAGGTCAAAAACCAGTCCCGGGAAGTGGCACGGGAGCTGATCGCCCTCTACGCCAAGCGTCTCAACGCCCCCGGCGCGCCCTGCGATCCGGACACCGATTGGCAGCTTCGCTTTGAGGAGCAATTCCCCTATGAAGAGACCCCCGACCAGGTGCGGTGCGTGGAGGAGATCAAAAAGGATATGGAGCAGCCCTATCCCATGGATCGTCTGCTCTGCGGCGACGTGGGCTTCGGTAAAACCGAGGTGGGGGTCCGGGCGGCCTTTAAAGCAGTAGACAACGGCTTTCAAGTGGCGCTTCTCTGCCCCACCACCATCCTTTCGGAGCAGCATTATCTCACCGTCAAGGAGCGGTTTGCCGACTTCCCCATCAATGCGGCGGTGCTGAATCGGTTCCGCTCCCCCAAGGAGACCAAAAAGATCCTCTCGGATCTGGAAAGCGGTCGGTTAGACATTGTCATCGGTACCCATCGCCTGCTCTCCGGCGATATTCACTTTAAAAAATTAGGGCTCCTTATCATCGACGAAGAGCAACGCTTTGGCGTCAAGCATAAAGAAAAGATCAAGGAGCTCTCGGTGGGCGTGGACGTCCTAACCATGAGCGCCACCCCCATCCCCCGTACCCTCAACATGGCGCTTTCCGGCATCCGGGATCTCTCCATCATCGAGGATCCCCCGGCAGATCGCCAGCCGGTGACCACCTACGTCTTAGAATATGAGGAAGATCTGATCCTCTCCGCCATCGCCCGGGAACTTAAGCGCGGCGGATGTGTCTTTTATATGAAAAACGACGTAGAGGCCTTAGAACGCATCTCCGCCCGGCTTTCCGATAAATTGCCGGAGGCACGCATCGCCGTCGGGCACGGAAAAATGACCGGTACCGAGCTGGAAAAGACCTGGGAACGGGTGCTCAAGCATGAGGTGGATATCCTTATCTGCACCACCATCATCGAGACCGGCATCGACGTCGCCTTTGCCAATACCCTCATCATTGAGGACGCCGACCGCTTAGGGCTCTCTCAGCTGCACCAGATCCGGGGACGGGTTGGGCGGAGCAGTACCCGCGCCTACGCCTATCTCACCTACCGCCAGGGCAGTATCATGAACGAGGTAGCCGCCAAGCGGCTGGCCACCATCCGGGAATTCACCGAGTTTGGCAGCGGTCTTAAGATCGCCATGCGCGACCTGGAGATCCGGGGCGCCGGCGCACTGCTGGGCGAAAAACAGCACGGACAGATGAACGTGGTGGGCTACGATATGTATATGCGCATCCTCAAAGAAGCGGTGACCGAGGAGCAGGGCAAGACTGAGCAGCCCCAGGCGGATTGCGCCATTGATATCTCGGTCAGTGCCTTTATTCCCAAGGAATACGTCCCCAGCGAGAAGACCCGGATCGATCTTTATAAAAAGATCGCCGCCATCTCCTCCACCGAGGATTACGACGATATGATCGACGAGCTTTGCGATCGGTTCTCCGATCCCCCTGCGCCCATCCTCAATCTGATGAAGATCGCCTTTCTCCGCGCCATGGCACGGGAAAACGGCATCTTAGACATCAAGCAAAAGCAGGATGCCGTCCTCTTCTTCGTCTGCGAACCGGAGCCGGAGCTTCTTTCCAAGCTGGTGCACGCCATGAAAGGGCGCGTCCTTTATTCCATCGGCGGAAAACCCTATTTTACCCTCAAGATCGCCGACCGCAATAACCTCTTGGAAGAAATTAATCATTTTCTTAAAACCTACTCTGAAATCAAAAAAGCAGATCCTCAATAGAGGCACCCTCCGTAAGGAAGGTGCCTCAGTTATATTCGCCAAAGGCGAGTTATATTGCTTTGCAGTTATATTTGGGCTACGCCCAAGTTATATTCGCTTCGCGAGTTTTGGTGGCGAATATAATAACACTGAAACCGCAAGGTTTCAATACCACTTTGCCAATTGGCAAAATATCACTGTGAGACCTGTCTCACAATATCACTTATTATTCTTATCTTTGAGATAGGTTAATTTTAAAGTATGTAACCGTTACGCACATTTGAAAGTGCGTAACCCACTATGACACTTTCAAACCGAAAGTGTCAATTTTTATATAAAAAGAAAGTAGGGAGAACACTTCTTTACGAAGTGTCTCCCTAAGGATCTGCTTTTTTATTTGGAAAGGTTAAAATAAAGGTGGTGCCCTCGCCGAGGGCAGACTGTACCTCGATGGTGCCTTCCTGCTGCTCCATCAGCAGTTTTGCGATGGGGAGCCCTAAGCCGTAGCCTTTTTCATTATGAGAGCTATCCCCTTTATAAAACCGCTCAAAGATATGCGCCGAGACCTCCTCCGCCATGCCGACGCCATCGTCGGTGACGCGCAGGGTGCTCCCCTCCAGCTCCAGGCTAATCTTTCCCCCGACGGAGGTAAACTTCACCGCATTATCCAGCAGAATGGTCAAGATCTGACGCACCAGGGAAGGAACGCACCAGGCAGAGCCTTCTCCCCGAAGCGTGAATTCACGGTCGGGGTTCATCATCCGAAAGTCCTGCAAAAGCTCACCGGCAAGGGGCGCCAGCGCCACTTGCTCCGGTTGCGCCTTGCTTTGGCCGTTTTCACTGCGGGTAATATAAAGCAATCGCTCCAAAAGCTCCTGCATATTAGCAGACTGGGAAAGGATGGCCTCCAGCGCCTCCTCCCGTACCGCCGGATCCTCTGCACCCCAGCGAGAGAGGATATCCGCATAGCCGTGGATCACCGCAAGGGGGGTTCTCAGCTCATGGGAGGCATCTGCTACGAACTGTTTCTGGCGTTCGTAGGCATCCTCGATCTTATCCAACATATTATTATAAGAATTAACCACTTCCACCAGCTCGGAACGGATGTGCTCGGTATCCAATCGGTCGGAAAGACGGGCGGCAGACATCTCCTCCATCGCCCGACCCAGCACTCCGATGGGGCGCAGCTGCTTGCGCGCTGTCCGGTATCCGACGAAATAGCTGATGCAGAGCACCAGTGCAATGGAGATCAGCATCAGATTGACGACCAGCGAAAGCATGGCGTTTTCCGCCTGCATATTCTTCGCAAGATTAAGGGAATAGACCCCCTCATCGGTGGTGATCTTTTTAGAATAGACCAGTAACGTATCGGTTTGATAACGGTGGGTAAAAGGCTCTTGCCAATTCTGGTTATAGGGTAGTTTTCCGGCGAACTCCGAAAGACCGCAGGAATAGACCTCCGTCCCATCCTCTCGATAAAGGGAGACGTTCACCGCATCCTCCGCCGCCATACGCTCGGCGATCTCTCGACGCAAGCCGCCGGCTTCTAAGGTGCCGGCCAGGGTCAAAATTTCATTGGTAGCACGCCGATCCACCGTATAATGGGCGGCGGCGGTGACGAACATACTTTGCAATAAGGCAAAGACCAAAAAGATCAGCACGTAGCTCAGCGTCAGACTGCCGACCAGCGATTCCGGCGCGTGCTCGGTAACGATCCGGGTGATACTGCCCAGTTCTTCGCGGAGTTTTTTCTTCAAAATATCGCGTTTTTCCAGGTAGATCGCCTTTTGCAGATAGGCCTCTTTTTTAAATTCCCGCTTTTCCGCGCGGATCGCCTTTTGCGCCGCCTTTCGGTTCTCCTTAGTCGCAGATTTCTTCTGGAATTTCAGCTCCGCCTTGCGGATCTTATGGGCATATTTCCGCTGGGTCTTGCCGCCCTTATAATCCAGCTTTAATTCTT
>JAZNVY010000187.1:0-6631 GCA_045593105.1 Eubacteriales bacterium | reverse complement strand
CGCAAAGCTCATCGAAGCCGGCGTGATGACCCAGGAAGAGGTAGATGCCATTCTGAAGGAGACCTCCGACCGGATGACCATGATCTGCAAGGCCGCCGCCGATCCCGAGATCAGCCCCTATTGCGATTTCAAGAAGGATCCTGCCGTGGTTGAGCGTTTGATGTACTCCAACGAAGTTGTGGAGAAGTTCGACGATCGCGAGCCCGAGTATACCGTTCCCAAGGAAGAGGCTGAGGGCTATAAGAAGATTAAGAGCAAGATCCGTAACGTGGTGGATGAGAACGGCAAGCCCGTTTCCAAGATGAAGATGTATAACCTGCGCGACGCCCTGTCCGAGGTTATCTATGATCGTTTCTATGAGGATCCCACCCTCATCGCTTATGGTGAGGACTGCCGTGACTGGGGTGGCGCCTTCGCCGTCTATCGCGGTATGATGGATGCTCTGCCCCATAGCCGCCTCTTCAACTCTCCTCTGGCTGAGGGTGCTATCGTCGGTACTGCCGTCGGTTATGCCCTGTCCGGTGGTCGTGCGCTGGTTGAGTTGATGTATGCCGACTTTATCGGTTGCGCCGGCGACGAGATCTTCAATCAGATGTCCAAGTGGCAGGCAATGTCTGCCGGCATCCTGAAGATGCCCGTGGTTCTGCGTGTATCCGTCGGCTCCAAGTACGGTGCTCAGCATAGCCAGGACTGGACTGCACTCTGCGCTCATATCCCCGGTCTGAAGGTTTGCTTCCCGGCTACTCCTTGGGAGGCAAAGGGCTTGATGGAGAGCGCTCTGAAGGGCACCGATCCGGTGGTCTTCTTCGAGAGCCAGAGAATTTACGACGTGGGCGAGCAGTTCCATGAGGGCGGCGTTCCTGCCGAGCGTTATGAGATTGAGTTTGGCGATGTCAATAAGGTGCGCGACGGTAAGGACGTTACCATCATCACCTTGGGCGCTGCTTTGTATCGTGCCATGGATGCCGCGAAGATCCTTAGTGAGAAATACGGCATGGAGGCCGACGTCATCAACCTGCACTCCCTGGTTCCCTTGGATTATACCAAGCTGGTGGAGTCCGTTCGTAAGACCGGCAGAGTGGTATTGGTTTCCGATGCCTGCGCTCGTGGTGCTTTTATGAACGACGTTGCTCAGAATTTGACGGAGCTGTGCTTCGACGATCTGGATGCTCCTGCCGTTGTGGTAGGCGCACGCAACTGGATCACCCCGCCCTTCGAGTTTGATGAGTTCTTCTTCCCGCAGGCCGGTTGGATCCTGGATGCCATCCATGAGAAGCTGGTTCCCCTGCCCGGTCACGTGGTAGAGAACGGCTGCACCGAGGCGGAAGCCTTCCGCCGTGCAAAGCTGGGCGTATAATGAAAATAGAAAGAACGTGCAATGCCGGCATTTTGCTGGAGCTGGATGGGGTCTCCATCCTGCTGGACGGCGTTTGCGAGGAATTGCCCCCCTATCTTCCGGTTCCGGAAGAGATAAGAGCAAGACTCTCGGCAAAATATCCCGACCTTTTGGCGTTCACCCATCGGCATGAGGATCATTACGATGAAGCCTATGCCAAAAACTATGAAAAAGAGACTCTCAGGTCCCCCATGGGACCTGAGAGTCCTCTTTCAAATGAGGTGGGTGGCGTGAAGCTTCGGGCAGTCCCGACCCGGCATATCGGCAGAATGGATATTGACCACGTGGGGTTTATTATTGAGGGCAGCCAGTGCGTCTGGTTCACCGGTGATGCCTCTCCCATGAGCTGGAAACGGCTGGAGGGGTTGCCAAAGCCGGACGTAGCGGTGATCACCTATGCCTTTGCTATCACCGAGTCTGCCTGGCGCGCCGTCAAGAGCTGGGGAGCCGAGCATATCGTACTGGTGCACCTGCCCGATCGCGCCAACGACCCCTACGACCTTTGGTCTGCGGTGGAAGCCACCACCGCCGGCGACCCATCCCTCCATATCCCGTCAATCGGCGAAACGGTAATTTTATAAAAAAGACCCTTCGGGGTCTTTTTTATTATAAATTTATCCTATAACCATCGAATAATTTTTGGATTTACAAATATCTGCTTGTGTACTATACTGAAGAAAAAAGAGAAAGGGATCTGAATATGGAAACTTATAAAATTGCTGTTATCGCCGGAGATGGCATCGGCCCCGAGGTCATTGCCGAGGGGGTCAAGGTGTTGAAGAAGGTTGCCGAAAAAGACGGTGGCTTTCAGTTTGAATTTACCCATTTCCCCTGGGGCTGTGAGTATTACCTCAAAGAGGGGAGAATGATGGCAGAGGATGGCTTGGAACAACTCCAAAAATTCGATGCTATTCTGTTGGGTGCGGTGGGCGATCCCGGGGTTCCCGATCATATTTCCCTTTGGGATCTCTTGCTGGTGATTCGCAAGCATTTCGATCAGTATATCAACCTGCGCCCCGTAAAACTGCTGAAGGGTGCTCCCTGTCCCTTGGAGGGGGTCGAGCCGGAGGAAGTCAATATGACCTTTATCCGGGAAAACAGTGAGGGGGAGTATGCCGGAAGCGGCAGTTGGCTTTTTAAGGGTCAGAACAACGAAGTGGTGATCCAGGACGCTGTCTTTTCCCGTAAGGGCTGTGAGCGGGTCATCCGCTATGCCTATGAACAGGCTCGGAAAGAAAAGAAGAGCTTGACCAGTATCAGTAAGGGGAACGCCCTTAATTATTCCATGGTTTTCTGGGATCAGATCTTCCGGGAGATAGGGGAGGAATATCCCGACGTCAAGACCCAGACCCTCCTTGTGGATGCCGCCAGTATGTTTATGGTGAAGGATCCGGGTCGGTTTGAGATCGTGGTCACCTCCAATCTCTTTGGCGATATCCTCACCGACCTGGGCGCCGCCATCGCCGGCGGTATGGGTCTTGCGGCAGGCGCGAATTTAGACCCGGAGCGTCGCTTCCCCTCCATGTTTGAGCCCATCCACGGCTCTGCTCCCGATATTGCCGGCAAGCAGGTCGCAAACCCCTTGGCTACCGTCTGGGCGGTTTCTCAGATGCTGGATTATTTCGGCCATGAGGATTGGGGAAAACGCTTGATTGATACTATTGAAGAAATGCTGGTTGAAAAGACGGTACTGACTCCCGACCTGGGCGGAACTGCCACCACCTCGCAGGTGGGCGATCGGGTGGTGGAAAAATTATGACCCTGCAACAACTGAGCTATTTTGTAGCCGCTTGCCGGCACGGAAATATTTCCCATGCGGCAAAGGAATTCGGGGTCTCTCAGCCGTCGGTCTCAGCGGCGATTAAGAATTTGGAAAATGAATTTGGGCTTTGCCTGATTCGCCGCCGTCAGACCGGCTTTGCCTTGACAGCAGACGGAGAAGATTTTAAAAAGATGGCAGAGCAGCTCTTGGAACAGGCAGAGAGCGTGAGTCGGGTGATGACCGAGCGTGGTAAAAACCGCTCCTTTCTCCGCTTGGGGATTCCTCCTATGGCGGCATCGGCGCTTTTTCCCACTATCTACAGAACCTTTTACGCTCAAAATTCGGATATGGCATTCTCCACCCGAGAAATGGGACGGGAGGATCTCTTAAAAGCGTTGGATGATGATCTTTTGGATCTGGCTTTCCTGCCCCATACCCAAGGTTTTTCCGCCGACTATATCGCCATCCCCGTCACCCGTTTTGAGACGTTCTGCTGCGTCGCAAAAAATCATCCCCTTTCAGAGAAAAACGTCCTTTCTCCCCGGGAATTGTCAAAAACGCCGCTGGTTCTCTTTTCCGATGGATTTCTTCAGACCGAGCGTATTCTCACCTGCTTTTCCGAGGTAGGTGTCTCTCCCATCATTCTCCACCGTTCCTCTCAGCTTTCTACCGTGGAGCAATTTATTGCCGAGGGTCTGGCGGCAGGCTTTCTTTTCCGAGAGACAGCAGAAAAAAATAAAGAGCTGGTTTGTATCCCTTTTACTCCCCGGCTGTATACCGAGATCAGTCTGGTCTTTAAAAAGGATCGGATTGTCAGCAAAGGGATGGCACGGTTCATTGATCATATCGAAAAAGCCTTTACAAAGGATTAATAATCAATTATAATAGCCTCAAAACAGCAGAAAATGAGGCTTATAATGAATGTTTTAGAGAAAAAAACGATCATTTGGAACGGGGACTCCATCTGTGCCGGTAAAAAAGGGGACGATACCCCCGAACTGGACGCTTGGGCAGGACGGATCGCCGCGAAGCATGAAATGACCTATAAAAACTACGCCATCGGCGGCGGAACTGTGGCAGAAAACTCCGGTATGAAGGGCGCCGTGCCGCGTCATTCGGTGTCGGCGACCCTATCTAATATGGCGGAGGAATTCCCGGACGCAGACTATATCATTTTCGAGGGCGGAACCAACGACGCCGACCTTTTGAAAGACCGCTTGGGGACTGTGGATCCGGCGGATTTCTCCGGCAACTACGATCGTGACACCTTCACCGGCGCCCTGGAAAGCCTGTTTTTTCAGTCGAAAAAGATCTGGAAAGGGAAAAAGATCGGTTATATTGTCGCCCATAAAATGGGGCTGACACCGGGAGCACGTGCCAATCGTCGGGCATTCTTTGAGCGGGCGATCCTCCTTTGCAAAAAATGGGAGATCCCCTATATGGACCTCTGGGAGGAAAGCGGACTGGATCCGCTTCTGCCGGAGCAGTACGACCCTCAAAAGACCCCGGAGGAGAATATCGCCGCCGGCAGTCTTTATCTGGACGGTCAGCACCTTACCGCCAAGGGCTACGACCGGACGGTCGTGTTGGTAGAAAATTTTATAAAAACCGCCTTATAAAGGCGGTTTTTCTTTTTGGAGAATTGCATTTTTTATTGGGTTATGTTATAGTAATTCTATATAGATAGGAGACGATTATGGAAAAACAGTACGTTAAGCATTATTCCAACGCTCTCGGCCGGGAGATGGAATGTGAATTTTACGGCCACGGCGGAATGCCGGTGCTTTTCATTCCTTGCCAGGACGGGCGGTATTTCGATTTTGAAAACTTTAAAATGACTGAGACCTGGGGCGAATGGCTGGAAAGCGGCCAGGTGACGGTGCTGGCCATCGATACGATTGATAAGGAGACCTGGTCGGATCGGGATCGTCCTGCGGGGGAGCGCGCCCGGCTCCACGAGGCGTGGATGCGGTATCTCATCGAGGAGGCAGTGCCTATGCTGGAGGAGCGGTGCGGCCGGAAGGGTGTGACCGCCTTTGGCTGCAGCTTAGGCGCGACCCACGCGGTCAATCTCTTTTTGCGGTTCCCCGACTGTATTACCGGGATGCTGGCGCTGAGCGGAATTTATGACGCCTCTTACGGCTTTGGTACTTATATGGACGAGATCGTCTATCAGAATTCCCCGGTGCATTATATGGCGCAGTATCCGGCGGATCATCCCTTTACCGAGAAGTATAACCGCAACCGGGGCATCATCTGCGTCGGTACCGGTGCTTGGGAGGAGCCTCATACCACCTTCCGCCTAAAGAAGCTTTTTGAAGAAAAGGGGATCTCCGTTTGGGTAGATATCTGGGGCGAAGACGTCAACCACGATTGGCCCTGGTGGCATAAGCAGGTGGCTTATTTTGTACCGAAGCTTTTAGAAGAATAAATAGAGAAAAGAGAGCAATATGAAGAATATTATTTTTATTTCCCCCAATTTTCCCACCAACTACTGGATGTTTTGCCGGGAACTCAAAAATAACGGCATGAACGTCCTCGGGATCGGCGACCAGCCTTATGAGGAACTGAAGCCGGAGCTCCGGGAGAGCCTCAACGAATACTATAAGGTCGGCAGTCTGGAGAACTACGAGGAGGTCTACCGCGCAGTTGCGTACTTTACTTTTAAGCATGGGCGTATTGACTGGCTGGAGTCTAATAATGAGTACTGGCTGGAGCAGGATGCCCGCCTCAGAACCGATTTCAATATTCAAAGCGGATTTCAGACCGCCGATATGGTGCGGATCAAGCATAAATCCAAGATGAAAGAGTATTACCGCAAGGCCGGGATCCCGGTGGCGCGCTACTATATGGTCAAGACCCTGCAGGGTTGCCGCAAGTTCATTACAGAGGTGGGCTACCCGGTGGTCGTCAAGCCGGATAACGGCGTGGGTGCCGCCGCTACCTATAAGCTGACTTGCGATGAGGAGCTTTGCGCCTTCTTTGAGAATTATCCCAAGGACGTGCCGTATATCATGGAGGAATTCGTCCATGCAGAGGTCAATTCCTACGACGCCATCATCGACGGCGAGGGCAATCCCATCTTTGAGACCGGAAACGTCACTCCAGATTCCATTATGGACATCGTCAATAACCGGGACAACAGCTGCTACTATATCGTCAAGGATCTGCCGGAGGATACCCGGAAGGCCGGTCGGGCGACGGTTAAGAGCTTCGGCGTCAAGAGCCGGTTCGTTCATTTTGAATTCTTCCGGCTGACCCGGGACCAAGAGGGACTTGGCAAAAAGGGTGAAGTCATCGCCCTGGAGGTCAATATGCGTCCCTGCGGCGGGTTTACCCCCGATATGATCAATTTTGCCAATTCCACCAACGTCTATAAGATCTGGGCGGATATGATCGCATTCGGCGAAAGTCGGATGCAAGAGGGCGAGCATTATTACTGCGCTTTTGCCGGCCGTCGGGACGGAAAGGAT
>JAZNVY010000186.1:0-23823 GCA_045593105.1 Eubacteriales bacterium | reverse complement strand
GAGCGCAGGAGCACCGGCCAGTATTTACCGATCTGCACCACGTTGGCAGTTGTGAATGCGCCGTTTACATCGGTAAATGCGCTATAAGCGATCATCAGAATGGGAACGACGATAAAGACCGTCGCCCAAACGTAGTACGGGACAGCAATCAGCTTCTTTTTCAATTCGCGGTACCTGCCTCCTTCTTCATGATATGGATATATTCAGGGATGATCTTCATCCCGATCTTGGTGCCGGGCTCCCGGCAGGTAATGGAATGGATCTTCCAGAGGTAACCGCCGGAGCGCACCATCATTTCATAATGGACACCCTTGAAGGTGACGGTTTCCACGATGCCATGGAGGGCTTCCTCTTCCGGCTCGCGGATCTTGATGTCCTCCGGACGTACCACCACGTCCACCGGTACGTTTTCACCAAAGCCGGCATCGACGCAGGGGAATTCCACACCCTCGAATTTCACCAGGTAGTCCTTGATCATGGTGCCGGGGATGATATTACTTTCGCCGATAAAGTCCGCCACGAAGGGGTTGATGGGCTCATTATAAATATCTTCCGGGGTGCCGATCTGCTGGATCAGACCGTCCTTCATGACGACGACGGTATCGCTCATGGTCAGCGCCTCTTCCTGGTCGTGGGTGACGTAAATAAAGGTGATGCCCATCTGGCGTTGGATACGCAAAAGCTCGTTTTGCATCCCCTTACGGAGCTTCAGATCCAAAGCGCCCAAGGGTTCGTCCAGCAAGAGCACCTTCGGATTATTGATCAACGCACGGGCAATGGCTACGCGCTGCTGCTGACCGCCGGAAAGAGAAGCTACATTACGCTTCTCAAAGCCCTTGAGGTTGACCAAAGCCAGCATCTCATGTACCCGATCCTTGATCTCATTCTCGGGGGTCTTGGAGATCCGAAGACCAAAGGCGATATTTTCAAAAACATTATAATGGGGGAAAAGGGCGTATCGCTGGAACACCGTATTGACCTGACGCTTATGAGGCGGCAGCTTACTGATGTCCTGCCCCTCGAAAAGTACCCGCCCCTCCTGGGGATGAACAAAGCCGGCGATGGTTCGGAGCGTCGTGGTCTTACCGCAGCCGGAAGGACCCAGTAACGTCACGAACTCTTTATCCCGGATGCTTAGGTTAAATTGATCCAGAATGACCTCGCCTTCAAAGGATACGTGGATGTTTTGCAGCTCAATGATGTTTTTCAACGCCGTTTTCAACCTCCTAATAAAAATAATAAACTAAAATATAATATAAACAGTTCTAACGGGTTTGTCAATAAAAAAACGCAAAAAAAGTCATATTTTTTGCGAAGATTTCATGATGTTTCTGCAAAAGGTCGATTTCATTTTTGCGATCTCTTTAAATCCCTCTCTTTTTCTCTTGTTTCCTTTGAAATACTCGCTTTTTTACAGAATAAAAGCACAGAGCCCTGCTCTGCGCTTTCTGTCAGTTCCAATAATCGGTTTTGTGGGGAAGATCAATATCGGCGGCGCGGAAGGTGGGGGAGGTTCCGTTTTTGCGCTGCCGGTCATAGTCTTGAAGTGCACGGAGGGCATACTTTCCGAGGTATAGAATGACCGGCATATTGATCAGCGTCATCAGTCCCATCAAAAGGTCGGCAACGTTCCATAAAAAATCTGCGCTCAGTCCCGCGCCCAGAAGAATTACCGTGGAGGCAAGGATATAGTAGACGGTGTGAAAGCGTTTGCCGGGGATACGACCGATGATATAATAAAGGCATTTATCCACGTAATAGAGATTTCCCAAGAGTGTGGTAAAGCCAAAGAGCAGCATGGCAATTGTGATAAAAACGGGTCCAAAGCCGCCAAGGGTCGTCCGGACAGCGGCTTGCACGTAGGGAGCGCCGGAAAGAGCTTCGCTCGGTTCTACGCCGGAGCTCATGCAAAGAAACGCGGTGGCGGAGCAGACGAGCAGCGTATCAATAAAGACAGAGAGGATCTGGGAAAGCCCCTGCTTGACCGGGTGGCTGACCTCGGCGGAGGCTGAGGCGTTGGGGGCAGAGCCTACGCCGGCTTCATTACTGAATAGTCCGCGCTTGATGCCGTACATGACGCAGGAACCGGAAAAGCCTCCGAAGATGGCGCGAAGATCAAAGGCTTCCCGGAAAATCTGCGCGAAGATGCCCGGCAGGGAGGTGATATTCAAAAGAATGACAAAAAGAGCAAGCCCTACGTAAGCAATGCCCATGATCGGCACTAAAGTGCCGGTGACCTTCAAGATTCGTTTTCCGCCGCCAAAAAGGCAATAAGCGGTAAGGACGGCCAAGAGCGATCCTATGATCCAGGGGGAAATTTGGGGGTTATAGAACTTATAGGCGGCAAAGGTGGATTGCAAATTATAGGAGGCCAGCATATTAAAGCCGATGCCGTAGGTTAAAATCAAAAAGACAGAAAATAGAATGGCAGGCCAGCGCTTTTGAAAGGCGGCCTCGATATAGTGAGCAGGTCCGCCGTAACAGCCGTCTGCACCGCGCTTTTTATAGATCTGCGCCAAGGTGCTTTCGATAAAGGCGGTGGCACCGCCGATCAGTGCGATGATCCACATCCAGAATACCGAGCCAAAGCCTCCTAAGCAGAGGGCGGTGGAAACGCCGATGATGTTGCCGGTCCCGACCCGGGAGGCGGTGGATACCATCAGCGCCTGAAAGGAGGAAACACCGCGCGCATTTTTCTCCGTGACGGAGTGTAATTG
This sequence comes from Eubacteriales bacterium, assembly GCA_045593105.1. Taxonomy (GTDB): domain Bacteria; phylum Bacillota; class Clostridia; order Oscillospirales; family QAKW01; genus QAKW01. The sequence goes on along the minus strand of JAZNVY010000186.1, from coordinate 21,106 downwards.
TTCCCTAAACAGGCGAAATTGAACGAATTTGGTGCGGACGGTGAAATATAATCCGCCGGCAATCAAAATAATGATCAAGAGAAAACTGTAAAGGGTATCGTTGGCAGTTGAAATTAGAGAATTTAGCATAGATCCTTCCTTTTTAGCGCGTAAAGCAAATTGACTTTACGATCCGAATTTTTGCGCGGCAGAGCGCATCATCTCGCGGATGGGCAGTTCATAGGGGCATCGGGTCTCGCAGATGCCGCAACCAATGCAGGCAGAGGCTTTTTGCGCAATTCCGCTATAGCGGTTGCGCGCCCAATCCTCCAAACCGTAGCGCGAGAGATAGCCTTCCAGCAAAAAGACCAGCGAGATGGGGATCCCGGCGGCGCAGGGGGCGCAATAATTGCAACGGCGGCAAAAATGGGTGCCGAGGGTCTGGCGGATCTCTGCCATTTTTGCTTGCTCCTCAGCGGTGAGGGGACGGGCGTCGGCGACAGCGCGGAGGTTTTGCGCGATCTCGCGAGGCTCTGCCATGCCGGGGATAACGACGCTGACTGCATCGTTGGCAGCAATGAAACGGAGTGCCAGCTCGGCATCTTCAATGGCACCGCCTGCCAGAGGCTTCATGGCGATGAAGCTGATGTCCTGCGCGGCGCAGGCGCGGATCATCTCCTCGCCCTGGGTTTCGACTATATTATAGGGAAACATGATGGTTTCTATCCAATCCATTTTTAAGGCACGCTCGAAAAGGGCGGCGGAATGGAGGGTGATGCCAATGTGGCCGATCTTGCCGGCGGCCTTGGCTTCAAAAAGTGCCTCTAAGGCACCGCCCGGTGCCAGGACGGTATCCAGATCTGCCGGGGAGGGGTTATGGACTTGATAAAGGTCAATGTAGTCGGTGCGGAGCTTGTGCAGGCTCAGGTCAATGTCCGCCGCCATGGCGTCCTTCGTCCGCGCCATGCTTTTGGTGGCGAGAATGAAGTGCTGGCGAATCCCCTCCAACGCTTCGCCCAGATACTCTTCGCTGACGGTGTAGGCACGCGCGGTGTCGATGTAGTTGATGCCGGCGTCCAAAAGGTGATGCATCAGCTCCTTGGTGCCTGCGGCGTCGATCTTCTGAATGGGAATGCCCCCAAAGCCAAGTCGAGAGATCTTGAGTCCGGTTTTTCCTAAAATTTTGTAGTCCATAGTCGTATTCTCCTTATCTTTATGCTTTTATTATAGCGGATGTCGGGGGGACTTACAAGAAGTTTTCAAAAATTACGATTTCAACTTGACATTTGAAATCCTTTAGGATATAATAATTGAGCAAATTGAACAATATCTTTGACCTTTCACGGAGAAATACCCAAGAGGCCGAAGGGGCTCCCCTGCTAAGGGAGTAGGGTAGGTAACTGCCGCGAGGGTTCAAATCCCTCTTTCTCCGCCACTAAATCCCACACGGGATTAAGACAACAACCCTTGAACCGCAACGGTTTGAGGGTTGTTTCTTTAACTGTAGTTTTCCAACAGTAATCGGGTTTTCCCATCCAAACCGAAATAAAAACATCTACAAAATCATATTATAACTTTGAATAGACCGCATCATTGCTAAAAGGCTTTGATGCGGTTTTTGCTTTGTTGGAATTTCTTGGGGAACAGTTCGGGGAAGTGCGACTCTATACAGTTCCAATAAACAGGACTATAATTTGGAAAGGAGTGTCGAAAAATGAGAGGTGAAATCATAATGGATCCTAAGACAATCAAAGGGGAATACCTGAACTCCGCATACAGTGAGCTTGCTAACTTGATAGGCATTGATGCGGTGCTGAAGATCCACTCTACATACCGAGGGCAGCAGATCTTTTTCCCTGTGGACTTGTTCAGTAAGGAGTTCATTAAAAAGCAGATCATTGAAGAATACAATGGCTACAATGTTCGTCAGCTTGCTTCTAAATACGGCTACACAGAAAAGTGGATCAAAAAAATTCTGAAAGAAAATATAGACACAAACGATTAAAGGAGGATTAATTCATGAGCGATTCAACGAATTTGTCAACGTTAGATTTAGAGGAACTGTTTGAAAAATTGGACAAGCTTTTGGATATTCTCAATGCTTCCGATGAGAGCAATATTCTGGATAATCTGACCAGATTTGATGAGGTTTACTTTGAACTTGCGTCCAGAAGATTAGTCGGCAAACCTTTCGATCTTTTAGCAGAGACTGACGAGAAAAAAGAAACGGTTCTTGAACGATTTGAAAATGAAATAAATAGAAAAATCGTTGAAAACATGTCTGCCAGTGAGAAGACTGACATTGGAACAGAAGAAGGTAAAAAACGCTATTTTGAATTGAGTTCACAATGGTCAGAATTAAGTAAATTTCAAAGCCAATTGCTACATTACCGCATATCTTCAATTAAAAATTCTTTTGAAATAACCAAAGAATTGAATCAAGAATTAAAAGACTCTGGAGTATTGGATGCACTACGCAGAGGGGAATTTTCAACAGAAATTGTTGATGAATAAAAAAGTGAGGAAAGGAGGTTTGTAAAATGGGATTATTTGGAGCATTAGCTGGATATGCGCTAAATGAATTGTTGAACAGTAACGATGATATTGCAGAAAAGGTAAAAAAAGCCCAATACGATGATGCTGTGCATAAACGTAGTGTCCTCATAGATGCTCAAGTAAAAGCGCACTCTTCTGGCAATACCGATGCAGAAGAAAAAATCAAGGAAGCAAGAGAAAACGTTCAATCCACCATCGAATCATATGAAGAAGAACAACAAATGAAAAGGAGAAATCAAAATGGCTAAAGGAAGCAAAAACGATCGTAAGTGCTACACATGTCAATATTGGGAGGGTTGTAGTGTACGAGTAGTCAGTCCCAATTTTATTGAATATAATCAATCAGAACGTGCAACATGCAATCAAACAGGACAAACTCGACCAGCTTGGGCAAGTTGCAACCAACACGAAAAGAACTATAGATTTTAATACATATTTTTAGCTACCGTCAAAAATGGCGGTAGCTTTTATTTTTGTAAAGGAGTGATTAATATTAAATACTACATTGCAGGATTTGTAAGCGTTTTCGGATTGCTGATTTTGGCAGATTCGATACTTGGAAAATCTAAGAAAGGCAGGAATCATAAATGATGGCTTTGTTTTTGGCACTTTCTAAATCTGCGGTTGACTCTTTCATCCTTGGAGCATCGGCTGGCATTTCGCTCTACTGTGGCACAAAAACACCACGTAACAGGAGAAGACAACCATGGTAAAAATCACCAAATTAGTGGATTTAGAAAAGATACCCGATTTGGAAATAGTTCCCCATATTAGAAAACTTTTAGAATATTTTCTTGAAGAATATAATGAATATTGCTCTGATTGTATAGATCCAATCGGAGCAATATTCATTTTGGACTGTACTTCTGATTGGAAAAGGTATTTGGAAATGGGCTTGTCCGAGCCGATAAAATGCGAATCATTTGAGTGGATTCTACCCATTGGCGATACCGAATATAGAATCGGGTGTGTAAACATTGATACAGACAGATCCATCGATATTGTGGCAAAATCGTCCCTCTTTGCCACGTTTTGTGAATAGTCAGCATAGTTCCATAACTCACACTGAGGGCATCACATTTCGTAAAATAAGGAGTTGAAATTAAAATGGCAGAAAATAAAAACAGTAAAAATGAAAAAGGACAGTTGGACAGGCTTTTGGAATACATTCTGGAGAATGAGGAAAAGTTGCGAATCCTTTTGTCAGGCGATCCAAATGTTTCACCGCTTGTCTACCCAATAAAAGGAAAGCGTTCAACTAAAACAGTATTCATTGCAGAAAAACTTCAATGCCTTGTCAATGAGTTCTGCATTGAAAAGGAGCTGAAGATCGGCGACGTGATTGAGCATGCATTGATTCAATATCTGAATCAAAACGGATATGCATCTAAACTTGAACCCATCTTGAAAAACATTGAGGTGATTGGTTGATGACTGTCGAGAAAAAAGCCGCAATCTACGCAAGGTACAGTTCGGAAAATCAGCGTGATGAATCCATAGATGCCCAAATTGCCGCTATGGAAGCATACGCTAAAAATCATGACATCCGCATTGTTGCCACCTACATTGACCGTGCCAAAAGTGCTACGAGTGACCAACGTCCAAGCTTTCAGGAAATGATCAAAATGAGTGAAACAGGACTATTCAATACTGTGATGGTGCATAAGCTTGACCGCTTTGCAAGAAGTAAGTACGACAGCGCAATCTACAAGCAGAAATTAAAATCCAATAAAGTTCAACTAATCAGCGTAACAGAACAATTGGATGGCTCACCCGAATCCATCATTTTGGAATCGGTGCTTGAAGCGATGGCAGAGTACTATTCAAAAAACCTTGCACGAGAAGTAGTAAAAGGGCTTCGAGAAAATGCTAAAACCGCAACCCATACGGGCGGTGTGGCTCCTCTCGGCTATGACATTGTTGATAAAAAACTTGTGGTCAATGAGCATGAGGCACAGGCAGTCCGAATCATTTTTGAAATGTTTGCAAATAACCATCCATACAGCGCAATCATCCGCACCCTAAACCAAAAAGGCTTTGTGACGAGAAAGGGTAAGCCTTTTGCTAAAAATAGCTTGACGGAAATTTTGCGCAATGAAAAATACAGAGGAATCTATATTTATAACAAATCCGCCTCAAAATCTGCCAATGGTACGTACAATCGTCATGCGTACAAACCTGAAAGTGAGATCATTCGAATAGAGGGAGGTTGTCCAGCCATTGTTTCGAATGATGTTTTTGAGGCAGTAGCTAAACGTCATAAGGAAAACTGCAAAAAGTTTGGTCAGAATCAAGCTCGGCAAAAGTACCTTTTGAGCGGGTTGGTATACTGTGGAGTATGTCATTCTTCCATGTATGCCAATAAGCGCAAGAAGGCATCACAACTCACATTTCGTTGCAGTAATCATGATAAGGATAATAATGCTTGCAAGGAAATCAATATGGCGCTATTGGAGCGGTACGTTCTGCAGGTACTAAAAGATAACATTTTTTCAGCCCAAAGAGTTCCAGACATCATGAAAATCATTGAACGATATACAGGTGATTGTGATAAACGGCAACGAAGCAAGACAGAGGACATAGAATCTAAACTTGCCGAAGTTGAACATTCTAAAAATAACATTCTAAAAGCGGTGGAAAGTGGCATTGTGGCATCACATTTCAGCATGAGGTTGGACGAGCTCAAAGCGCAGGAAGAACAGTTGCGTGCAGAACTGGTACTTGCCAATCAACCACAAAGCTTTCATGTGACGGAGAAGGATGTCAAGCTGTTGATAAATCGGTTTCACTTCATGGTGAAGGAGTACGATGTAGTGGGGCTCAGAAAAATCGTCCTTGATTTTGTGAAGCGCATCACCGTCACCAATGGCAAAATAGACGTTTCTTTGAAGATCTCTTTTGGAGATGTGGCGATTGATGATCTGACAGCCTGTTGAAGTGTCAATGTGTCCATGCCCAGTAAAGTCAAGCTCAAAAGTCGATTGAATGTGTCCATAAAATGTCCAACAATGCGCAAAAATGCCCCTTTGAAGCAATTTCAAAGGGGCATAGTATTCTCAGCAATTCAATAAAACTGTAACAGAGTCGTTGTCAACCTCGATCTGCTCAACATTAGTTCGGATGAGACTTTCAACAAACGGGCGATTTTCTTCTTGTTTGCAATACGTGAGGAACATACTCTTTGCCTTGACAACATCGTCATCTGTAGGGACATAACTCATAGTTTTGGATAATGCCGAAATCATGTTTTCTAATTGAAGTTTTTCTTTGGATAATCTATTAAGACGCTCAGAAATCTGTTTGGAAGCTTCCTCTGGGCAATTGTCTTCTAATTTCATAATCAAGTTGTTGCAACGCTTTTCAATTCGGGAGTGTTGCGTTTTGAGTTCGGATAATTCGGATTTCTTTTTTTGGTTTAATTTTGGAAATTCATCTGAAAATCTTTTCAAGTATTCTTTTGATAATAATTGTTCGCATAAGGTCATTAACACAAAATCTTCTAACTTAAACATATCAATCTCTTTAACATCACAGGTCTTATGCGATTTGTTGTTTGGGCAGTAAAAGCTGATATACAGCTTGTCGTGGTTGTTTCTGCGGTTAGCATGCATCACCTGATCCTTGCAATGCTTGCAGAATACTTTGCCCGAAAGCAGATAACGAGTACTTTTGGAAGTGCGGATTTTGTTCTCCGTCAAAGGTTGCACCTTCTGCCAGAGATCTTTCGCTACAATAGCAGGGCAGGTGGTTTTGATAATCTGCGAATCATCTTTGTAGGAATGGCGATTAAAGCCTTTGCTTCCTTTTGCAGCAGATCGGTTGTAATGGATTTCACCCTTGTAGCATGGATTGATTAAAATTTCACGTATACCCGTGGGCTTGAATGGGCGATTGGCTTTGGATAGATAGCCCTGTTCGTTCAGCATGTCAGCAATTTTCTGCATGCTGACTCCTTGGGCTCGTTGCTCAAAAATCAAAGAAACCGCCTGTTTTTCCTTGGGGTTGATAATGAGCGTTCCGTCAATGACATCATAGCCAAGCGGTGGCTGACCGCCTTGCCATCTTCCCTTTTGTGCGGCAGTAATTTTGCCACGTGCCACGTTTTCGCCAATGCGGTGTGACTCTAATTCAGCCTGTTGTGCCACAAAAAAGCGGAAAGTATCGGTCATAGGAAAAATATTGTTGAGCATAGATTCTTGCGCTGAAAGCAGATAAACGGATTCATCCCTCATTCGGTACTGATATTCCATAAACTTTCTTGCATTTCGAAAGAATCGGTCAATACGATAAACCAATACTAAATCCCAATCTCTGTTGGGGTTTTGAAGTTCAGCCATAAGAGCTTTCAGCCCATCACGGTCGTCTATTCGACCAGTTTTGCCTTCATCTTGGAAGATGCCAACAACGGTGATGCCTTTTTGCTTTGCAAAGGCTTGGTTGAAGGTGATTTGGCTTTCAATGGATTCTTCTTGAAAAATAGTAGAACAGCGTGCATAAATAACACAGCGTTTGGTCGTGCTTAAATCAATCATGTCAGAGGAGTGCTCCTCTGATTTGAAATCAATCACGGAGCACCACCTCCACGAATAAGCGATACAGAAAATTCAGTGCAATTTGATTGATAAAATCATCGTTGCTATGAATGAGTTTGCTTGCCGAATTGTAGTCGGCTAAGTACAGATTGTCTCTGTTGATTTCAATACTAATTTTGGACATCTTGACAACCTCCGAATCAATAATAATCGACCCAGCGGTAGTCTTTTTTGACAGTAATACCATGACAATAGCGGTGATTGCCTGAGTTTTTGCGTTCAGGCGGTTCATGTCCCGATAGGATCATAGCATTGTCAAATTCCCTCCAAAACTTTTTGCTTGAGATATTGGCAAATCTGTGATGCCCATTTTGGTGACACCAATCCTTGAAAGAGTTGTAAACCACTTTGTTTTCCTCTTTTGCTTGAGGAGTATCCACGTTCAAACATTCACTAACAAATTCGAGGAAAGGATTTTGCTCCACACGATACTCATGCAATAGACGGTCAGAACTTTCGCAGGGGCTAAAGCGGTAATCGTTTTCCCTCAACCTTTGTAAGCCAACTAAAGCCCAATTCAAAATCCCAGGCAATTCTGTTTTCAGCTTCTCAGTAAGATTGACGTCCTTTTCTTCTTCACTAAAATACTTAGAAAAGTGAATGAATTGGAGTCTACGATAGAAACCATCCGTACGATCGCGAGTATCTGGAAGATTATTCGTAGACATCACGATCTTACAGTACGGAAAAAACTCAAAAGGTTTTTTGTTCTTGTGAGAAGCCGTAATACATGTGTCACCACCGACAATTTGCTTAAAGTACTGCGTGTTGAAAGAACTAATTTCGTTTTCTGAACACATCACAAGCTGTTTGTCGAAAAGTGTCGCACGGATAAATTGATTTGATAAATCTGCAAGGCTCGCATAAGAAATGTTTTCTCTACCAACTAATGCCTCAATAATAGAACTACATACTCCTTTGCCATTGCTACCTGAGCCGTACAGCACTAACGCTTTTTGTGCTTTGGTTTCACAGGTCAACAGATAACCGAACCATTCCTGCAACAATGAAGCTCTTTCCTCATCACTCTCAAAAACAGACTCCAAATACTTTTGAAACTGTTCGCAAGTGGCATCTGGATCATATTTGAATGGGAGCTGTACTGTGCTGTAATATTCTTTGGAATGTTCTAATAATTTCATTGTTGATAACTGTAACATACCATTTTGTAGATTGATGTAATCCTTCTTGGGATTCATTTGACCATCATAGAATACTTTGTGCTTGATAGATTCTAAATAAAGACGTTCATAACTTGGCTTCCACATGTCAGGTGCTTCTGCATCAAAATCCCTCATGAGCATGTTTTTAAACTCCAAATCAGTAAATTGATGGTATACACCATCTTCATAGTAATAATAACATCCGTCAATAGAATGGAGTAAATCGTACTCCTCAGTAATCTTTGAAGCAAAGACATTTCCATTGAACTCTTTGATGTCATCATTGGATTTGATTACAAATCCAATTTTCATAAGTTTTCTTTTGGTCGTCATATCCATTTTGACGTCCTCCTTAAAATAATATTAGCTTTTGGCAAGCCAATATTATTCTATGACTAATTTCGGGAAATTATGCCATTTGGGATTTCAAGAAAACACTGATTTCGACTAATTCTAATTGGAATACTAATTAGATTTCTAATTGGATAAATCTCTTTTCAAAGTGTCCATGTGTCCAATCGCAGTATGGACAAGCCCAAAAGTCAATTTGAAGTGTCATAAATGTGTCAGAATTGTTTGTGATATGACAATTTTGGGATTGACAATCTCCTAACAGAAATTCTATAATTGGATAGTTCCTTGTGACAGATGGATCTTTTTGGAAATGTGTGTGGGAAACTGAGGGCAACGAACTTTCTCCGCCAAATAAAAACAGCACCCGATTGGGTGCTGTTTTTATTTGGCGGAGAAAGACTCGGGATCTGAACTTTTTTGCAGAATGCAAAAAAGTTCATCGAAGCAGCCGCAAAGGCGCGATAGGCTTTGTGGACTGTGAAGTCGGGAGCACGACGGTTTCGGCGCGAACCGCCCGGGGCGGTCGCCGAAAACCGAGAGCGCAACGCATCCCTTGTGTCTGCCTACTCAAAGTTTTTGCAAACTGTTGCAATTGACCAATACCGCCGCTTTTGGGCGGCTTCAACTTTTTTCAAAATTCGATGTTGCAAAGGGGTAAAATCCCTCTTTCCAGCCGCCCTTGGGCTGCTTCTTTATATTTAAAATTTTTTGCAACATTTTACCAGTTTCATTCGTATTTATGGTAGAATGGTTATAAAGGAGGGTATTTTTATGACCGGTAAGAGAAAATGCAGTTTATTGAAAAGTATCCGTTGCAAGATCGCAGAGCAGAACGGCATTGAGTTTTCCACTCCGGAGTGTACCTTTCAAGGGGAGTGCAGAGGGACTTGCCCCAAATGCGAGGAGGAACTGCGCTATCTGACGGAGGAACTGAAGAAAATTCGGCGGTCCGGAGGACGGGTGGCGGTGGCAGGGATCGCCGCGACTATGATTGCAACCTCTGCATCCGGTTGTGCGCGGCAATTGGAGGAATTCTCCTTGCCGCTGGACTATACCGAAGAGCAAGGGAAAATTGGCTATGAGACCGGCGTTGTGGAATATCCGAAAGAGCAGATAGACAGCGACAAGGAATTGGATGGAAAAGTGTCATGGCCGGGTGAGGGGGATATTGGCGATGAGTTAACCGGCGACGTGGCATATCCGGATGATGGAACTTTTTCCACCACGGGAGTATTGGCGGTGCCGGTGGTGCCAGAGATCTCAGCCGTCGCGGCGATGCGTGAGACGGAGGCTTTGGCGGCGCTGGAGAGCGTGACGTTTGATCGCCTGCGAGATGCCTGGCAGTCCTATCAGGTTTTTCTGGATGAGGAAGAGCGTTGCGGAGTTTTTTGCGTCGGTCACGTGAGTGTGGAGGTCTATTATGATGACATGGGCGAGATCGTCAAGATCAGCATCGCCGATGAGCCGGGAGAGGATGCCGATGAATAAAGCTCCGGTCATCACAGTGGCTCGTCATCGCATCGCCACCGATGGGCCGGGGGTGACTTCGTTGGTCTGCTTTCACGGCTGTCCCTTGCGATGCAGATATTGCATTAATGCTTTTTCCTTTGCGCCGGAAACACTGCGGACGGTGCTTTCAGCCGAGGCTCTCTATGAGCGGTTAAAAGCGGATGAGCTTTATTATCTTGCCACCGGCGGTGGGGTGACCTTTGGCGGTGGGGAGCCCTTGCTCTATGCTGGCTTTTTGGAGGAGTTCCGCGCGATCTGCGGAGCGGAATGGCATTTGTGTGCCGAGACCTCGCTAATGGTGCCGCGGGAGCAGGTGGAGGTTGCCGCCGGATGTATTGATTTTTTCTTGGTGGACGTAAAGGACACGGATCCTGAGATCTACCGCCGTTATACCGGGCAGGACAATCGGCTGATGCTGGAAAACCTTGGCTGGCTTGCGGAGCATCTTTCGCCGGAACAGATCCGGGTACGGCTGCCTTTGATCCCCGGCTTTAACGATGAGGCTGCCCGGCAGCGTAGTCGGGAACGGCTGGAGGCTATGGGGCTACGGCAGTTTGAACTACTGACATATCGTACAAGTTAAAAAGTGGCTGTAAAAAACATTCGTTTTTTACAGCCACTTTTGTCATTTAAATCAACCGATGGGGAAGGCGTTAAGGTAGCCTCTGATCTCATCGAAGAGCTGGGAGGGTTCGCCCTTGGCGGCGGATTCCAGTTCTTTACGGAGGGTGTCGTAGTCCTCTTTATCGATCTGATCCACCAGTTCCTTGTATTTGCCTTCGTTGAGGTCTTCTAAAATATCGTCGTAGTCTCCCTCTTTGACCTGCTCGATGATCTCATCGTATTTACCGCTGGCCAGTTCATCTAAAATCGGCGCATATTCCTCGCCCATTGCTTCCAGCAAGGGCTCGCGGAATTGATCAATCAAGGCGGAATAGTTGCCGTTCATGAGGTCGGAGGCCATTCCTACGACTTCGAAAATGCTGCCGATCTCCGTACCCAACTGATCGTTGATGGTCGGCAGAATCATGCTGCCGATGGCACCGGCGATCATCGTGACGGTCAGGACGGTGACGGTCAGACCGAGGATCATCCAGGTGAAAGCGGCTCTGGCATAGTTCTTCATACTCTTCTTTTGAGGGGCGAACATGAAGACGATGCAGGCGATAAATCCGACGACCGGAATGGCAAACAATGCCATCATGCCTAAAAATGCCCAAAAGCCCACCGGCTCGGTTGCTTGCTCCGGAGCGGGGGCGGCGCATGCAGGGGTCGTTTCTGCTTGCTGAGGGACAATATTTTGATTAAATTCAGTATTCATGGTTACGTACCTCCTTATTAATATCAGCATAACATATTTTCATGAAAAAGACAACTCTTTTTAAAAGAACGTTCACTTTTTGACTGAAAGTGTAAATTTTTTGACCGAATTGGGATTGTACGTTTTCCTTTTTTATTTTATAATAAATTTATAATAGGAGTATTATCGCAAATTTACATAAAAGGAGAACGGTATGAAAGCAATTACAAACGGAAAAATCATCCTCAAGGACCGTGTGATCGACGGCTTTGCGGTGTTGATCTCCGACGTTGTGGAGGGCATCATTCCTGCAGAGCAGATTCCTGAGGGTGCAGAGGTTCTGGACGCCCGGGGCGGATACGTTGCGCCGGGTCTGATCGATCTGCATATCCACGGTTATCTCGGCAAGGACGTCTGCGATGGGGAGGAAGCGTCCATCCGTACCATTTCCAAAGGACTTTTGGCCAACGGTGTGACCGGCTATCTGCCCACCACCATGACGGTGGATATGAAGGTTATCCGCAAGGCGCTGGAGGTCTGCCGCGGCCTGATGGAAGAAAGCAAGGATTGGGACGGAAGCGTTATCCTTGGCTGCCATGCAGAGGGTCCCTTTATCAGCGAGAGCAAAAAGGGGGCGCAGGATGCCAAGTACATTCTGAAGCCGGATGCCAAGTTTGTGAAGGAATATGCGGACGTCATCCGTGTGATCACCTTGGCACCGGAGACCGATACCGAGGATTTTGCCGCCATCCGTGAGATGGCGAGAGATACCGACGTGGTCATCTCCATGGGACATACTTCGGCGGATTATGAGACTGCCATGCGCGGCACCGAGGCCGGTGTGGGGCACGTGACCCATCTCTTTAATGCCATGACCCCCTTGGCGCATCGCGCGCCCGGCGTGGTGACGGCTGCCTTGAATGCCGACGTCAGCTGCGAAGTGATCGTGGATACCTTCCATGTGGATAAATGCTTTTATGATCTGCTTTGGAAGATCAAGGGGCGCAAGCTCTGCTTTATTACCGACTGTCTGCCTGCCGGCGGTCTGCCCTACGGTGAATATACCTTGGGCGGTGCCAAGATCATCTACCGTGATATCGTCTGCCGCTTAGAGGATGGGACGGTGGCAGGAAGCGTCCTGCATCTCAACCGCGGCGTATGGAACGTCTATACCAATTCCAATATCCCCCTTCATGAGTGCGTCAATTGCGCTACCCTCAATCCGGCGACCGTGCTTGGTCTGCAGGATCGCAAGGGCTCTATTGAGGTGGGCAAGGATGCTGACCTAATTATTACCGATGAGAATTTTGAAGTTCAGAAAACGATCATCAAAGGAGAAATCAAATATGAAGCTTAAAGTAAACGCTAAGTTAGACCCTCAGTTTCAGCCCCTTTCCGTCATCTGCCGCGATATGCGCGAGGCGACCCGGGAGGATGGTCAGGATCTCGTTATCGCCATTGAGCGGAACAAGGGCTATACCACTACTTATAAGACGCGGATCTATCGGGACGGTACCGGCCACGATGAGGAGAACTTCCGCTTTGTCGAGCGTCTGGCAAAATCCCTTTTGTGGGTAGCCGGCGGCTTTAAGATCATCATCGCCGGCAGTGAGGTCGTCGGTCAGAAGATCAAAGAGGCCTATACCGTGGGCGGCTTGCGTGAGTTTGACGTGAAGTTCATGGAGCGTGTCTACGAGCAGCCCTTCAGCGTAGAGATCTGCGCTTTGGAGGATGCGCCGGAGGATAAGTCCGCCGCCGCACCCATCGGCCGCCATCTGGACGGCTGCCGCATTGGCTTTGATGCAGGCGGCAGTGACCGCAAGGTCAGCGCAGTCGTTGACGGCGAGAGCGTTTATTCCGAAGAGGTGGTCTGGTTCCCCAAGATCAATTCCGATCCCGATTACCACTATCAGGGCATTTTAGAGGCCATGAAGACGGCCGCTTCCCATATGCCCCGGGTGGATGCCATCGGTGTTTCCAGCGCCGGCGTCTACGTGGATAATCGCATCATGGTGGCTTCTCTCTTCCTGAAAGTCCCTGATGAAGAATTTGATAAAAAGGTCAAGAATATGTATCTGGATGTGGCCAAGGAGATCGGGGAGAATATTCCCATCGAAGTGGCCAACGACGGCGACGTGACTGCTCTGGCCGGTGCCATGGATCTGAACGACGATTCTGTCCTAGGCGTGGCGATGGGGACTTCCGAGGCCGGCGGCTACGTCGATCCCCAGGGAAACATCACCGGCTGGCTCAACGAGCTGGCATTCGTGCCGGTGGACTATTGCCGGGACGCCATGGTGGACGAGTGGTCCGGCGACTACGGCTGCGGCGTCAAGTATTTCTCCCAGGATGGCGTTATCAAGCTGGCGCCCTTTGCCGGCATCGAGCTGGATGAAAATCTCTCTCCTGCCGAGAAGCTGAAGGTGGTGCAGGGTCTGATGAAGGAGGGCGACGAGCGCGCCGCCGCCATCTACGATACCATCGGCGCTTACTTTGGCTATGCCATTGCTTACTATACCGAATTTTATGATATCAAGCACGTCCTGATCATGGGGCGTGTGACCTCCGGTGAGGGCGGCGTAATCCTGCTGGAGCGTGCCCAGGAAGTCCTCGATAAGGAATTCCCCGAGCTGGCGAAGAAGATCCGGCTCCACATCCCCGACGAGAATTCCCGTCGCGTCGGGCAGTCTGTGGCTGCTGCCAGCCTGCCGAAGATTAAATAATCTTATTCAAAGCCCACGGCATCGCCGTGGGCTTTTTGCTTGCTTTTTTGATAGAATATGGTAAAATAATATAAATTGCCAAAAAGGAGTTATCCATGGAGAAAAAAGAACAAAAGGGTTTAAATATCGGGGTGCGGTCGTTTATTACGGCCATCGTCGTCATTTTCGTCTTGATGGTGGCGACCTACGTCCTGACCTTGGCGATCCCCGGCGGACAATACGCCCGGATCGAGGATGAAAGCGGTAATCTGATCATTGATCAGCAGGCCGGGTTTAACTATATCGAGGGCGGTATTCCTTTCTGGAAGTGGCTGCTTTCGCCGATTTTGGTGCTGGGTGCGTCCGGTAATGGGGCGCTGATCGCGGTGATCGCCTTTTTGCTGGTCATCGGTGGGGTCTTCAATGCCTTGGAGCAATGCGGACTCATGAAATATATGCTGGACAAAATGGTGCATCGCTTCGGCGGTGTCCGGTATCGGCTGATGGCGGTGGTCACCTTTTTCTTTATGGCTATGGGCGCCATGATCGGCTCCTTTGAGGAGTGCGTACCGCTGGTACCCATTGTGGTGGCGCTGGCGATCAAGCTGGGATGGGATGCCCTGACCGGCGTTGGCATGAGCCTTTTGGCGGTAGGGTGCGGCTTTGCATCCGGTCTCTGCAACCCCTTTACGGTGGGGGTGGCGCAGCAGCTGGCAGGACTGCCCATGTTTTCCGGTGCCTGGCTCCGTGGACTTGCCTTTATTTTGATCTATGGGTTATTGCTCCTCTTTTTGCGCCTCCATGCAAAAAAGATCGAAAAGCCCTTGGAAGACCGCGTGGAGGAAACGGCTTTTACGGCAGAGAAGCAAATGGATCGGGCGCTTTACTGCTTTGTTTCCATCGTAGGTGTCGGCATTGCTGCCATCCTCTGCTCCGGCTTTATTCCGGCTTTGCAGGACTATACCATGATCATCGTAGCGGTAATGTTTTTGGTGGCCGGTATCGTGGCGACCTTGGTTTCCGGCATGACTGCCGGGGTCTTGGGGAAGTCGTTCCTCAGCGGCGTCAGCGCGATCCTGCCGGCGGTGATCATGATCCTGATGGCCTCCTCTATTAAATATACGTTGGAAGAGGCCAATACCCTGGATACCATTCTCCACGGTGCGGTGGGTCTGGCGCAGAAATTACCGGATCAAGCGGTGATCCTCTTTATTTATCTGATCGTATTGATCATGAATTTCTTTATTCCCTCCGGCTCTGCCAAGGCGTTCATGCTGATTCCCCTGATCGTACCCATGGCGCAGATCTTCGGCATTTCGGCGCAACTTTGCGTGGTGGCCTTTGCCTTCGGTGACGGTTTTTCCAACGTCTTTTATCCCACCAATCCGGCACTTTTGATCAGCTTAGGACTGGCAGACGTGGGGTACAGCGATTGGTTCAAATGGAGCTGGAGGTTCCAGGCGTTGAATTTGGTGCTGACCTCCTTACTGCTCCTTTTCGGGTTGGCGGTCGGATATTGATCTCGATGAAGTATCAATTGCTCACTCTATAATTAAGCAAGAATGAAACAGTTTCTAAAGGAGACTGTTTTTTTCTTCTTTTGATAAATATTACATTGAATTCTCCATAAATTTATGGTATAGTGGATGCGAGGTGAAAAATGATGCATATTACTAAGGATATTCAATATATTGGTGTAAACGATCATAAAATTGATCTTTTTGAGGGGCAGTATGACGTCCCCAACGGAATGGCTTATAATTCCTATCTCATTCTGGATAAAAAAGTTGCCGTCATGGATACGGTAGATGCGGAATTTACCGACGAATGGTTGGGTAACCTAAAGGAGGCCCTGGAGGGAAGAAGACCCGATTATCTGATCGTGCAGCATATGGAGCCGGATCATTCGGCGAATATCGTCAGCTTTATCGAGGCGTATCCCGAGGCAAAGATCGTCTCTTCCGCCAAGGCCTTTGCCATGATGAAGAACTTTTTCGGGACGGAGTTTAAGGAAAAGCAGATCGTCGTGGGCGAGGGGGATACCCTGGAGCTGGGAACCCACACCCTGACATTTTTGACGGCACCGATGGTACATTGGCCGGAGGTCATCGTGACCTATGACCGGACTGATAAGGTGCTGTTCTCTGCCGATGGGTTCGGTAAATTCGGCGCTTTGGACGTGGAAGAAGCCTGGGCCTGCGAGGCGCGGCGTTATTACATCGGCATCGTCGGAAAATACGGCGTGCAGGTGCAAAATCTTCTCAAAAAAGCGGCCGGGCTGGAGATCGAGATCATCTGCCCCCTCCATGGACCGATCCTTAAGGAGAACCTGGGCTACTATATCGGGCTTTATAACACCTGGTCGTCCTATCAGCCGGAGGAAGAGGGCGTGGTCATCGCCTATACTTCCGTCTACAGCAATACCAAAAAGGCAGTACTGGCGCTGGCGGAAAAGCTGCGCGAGGGCGGCTGTCCCAAGGTGGCGGTCAACGATCTGGCGCGGTGCGATATGGCCGAGGCGGTGGAGGATGCCTTCCGCTACAGTAAGATCGTGCTGGCTACCACCACCTATAACGCAGATATTTTCCCCTTTATGAGGGAGTTTATCAATCACCTGACCGAGCGGAATTTCAGCAATCGGACGGTGGCATTTATCGAGAACGGTAGCTGGGCACCCAACGCCACCAAGGTGATGCGCGGGATGCTGGAAAAGTGTAAAAACCTGACCTATACGGAAGCGACGGTCAAAATTCTCTCTGCACTCAACGAGCAGAGTGCGGCGGAGCTGGATGCTTTGGCAAAGGAGTTGTTATAATAAATGTCGGCACTTTTTAAAATCGGTTACGGACTTTACGTCGTGACCTGCCGGGACGGGGAGAAGGATAACGGTCTGATCGTCAATACCGTCTCCCAGCTGACGGATAATCCGGTGCAGGTGGCGGTGACCATCAATAAAGCCAATTATTCCCATGAGGTCATTCAAAAGACCGGGAAAATGAACGTCAATTGTCTCTCGGAGGAGGCTCCCTTTAAAGTTTTTGAGCATTTCGGCTTTCAAAGCGGACGGGATCTGGATAAATTCGCCGATTGCACCCCCTTGCGCTCGGAGAACGGGCTGGTGGTGCTCCCGAAATACTGCAACGCCTTTCTATCCTTGCAGGTAGAGGAGTACGTGGATCTGGGGACGCATGGGATGTTTCTTTGCAAGGTGACGGAAGAAAAAGTCCTCACTGATCAGGAATCCATGACCTATGCTTACTACCATAAAAACGTTAAGCCGAAGCCGGCGGAGAAAAAGGCGAAAGGGTACGTCTGCAAGATCTGCGGTTACGTCTACGAGGGAGAGGAGCTTCCTGCGGATTTCGTCTGCCCCCTTTGCAAGCACGGTGCCGAGTTTTTTGAAGAAATCAAATAATATTTTTTATATGGAGGATTAAACTATGTGTGAAAACAGCAACAGATTTTATATTTGTGAGCATTGCGGCAATGTGATCGGTATGATCCATGATGCCGGTGTGCCGATGATGTGTTGCGGTCAGAAAATGACCAAGCTGGAGCCGGGCACGGTGGACGCCAGCCTGGAGAAGCACGTTCCCGTGGTGGCGGTCGAGGGGGATACCGTGAAGGTATCTATCGGCTCTGTCAATCATCCCATGGCCGAGGAGCATCACATCGCTTGGGTCTATCTGCAGACCGATCGCGGCGGTCAGCGCAAGTGCCTGCCCGTCGATGGCGCGCCGGAAGTGGCGTTCGCTTTGAAGGACGAGAAGCCGGTGGCAGTTTATGCTTATTGCAATCTGCACGGGCTCTGGATGACGGAGATCAAGTAATTATTTTTTACGGAGGTATTTGAAAATGAAATATGTATGCAACGTATGCGGCTGGGTCTATGACGAAGAAGTGGGCGATCCCGATAACGGCATCGAGGCCGGTACTAAATTTGAGGATCTGCCGGAAGATTTTGCTTGCCCCCTTTGCGGCGTAGGCAAGGAAGATTTCAGCGAAGAATAATGAACGCTCCCCGGCGAAAGCCGGGGAGGTTTTTTAGGAGATGAAACAATGAAATTAGTATTGCTTACTGCCTTAGGCGTAGGCGGAGCCACTGCCTTTGGCGCGGTCGTTGGTTTTATTTTTAAAAAGATCTCCCATCGGTTTTCCGATATCGTCCTCTCCTTTGCGGCCGGGGTCATGCTGGCCGCGGCGGTGCTGGGCTTGATCCTGCCCTCCTTGGAGTATGGCGGAAAATACGGTCTGCTTTATACCGTCGGCGGTATTTTTGCCGGGGCGCTTTGCCTGAATTTGATGGACAAGCTGGTTCCTCATCTGCATAAGCTGATGGGGCCGGAGGAAGAGGAGCATCATAATGCAAAGCTTGGCAAGGTGCTTTTATTCGTGCTGGCGATCGCCATTCATAATCTTCCGGAGGGCATTGCGGCCGGCGTTGGCTTTGGATCGGGAGATACTGCCCGGGCTTTGCTCATTGCCGGCGGTATAGCGCTGCAAAATATCCCGGAGGGCATGGTCATCATCGGCCCCATGCTGGCGGCAGGGGTTTCTCCGCGCAAGACCTTTATCGCGGCCATGGGAACCGGGCTGATCGAGGTCGTCGGGACGCTGATCGGGTATCTGGCGGTCAGCATATCGACGGCGATCCTGCCCTTCGCTCTTGCCTTTGCCGGCGGAACCATGCTTTACGTCATCAGCGATGAGATGATCCCCGAAACCCATGCCCACGGTGCTCAGCGTGGGGCGACCTACGCCCTTTTGGTGGGCTTTTGCATCATGCTGGTGACGGATGTTTTGCTGGGATGAAAAACTTGCTTTTTTCATGGGAATGGATTAAAATAAAGGAAAACACAGAGAGGGGTTCAAAAAAGTGAAGAAACTGAATTTCCAAGTGGACGAAGGGCTGCTTTGCGGCATCGAGCGCTTGAAGCCGATGCTGAATTTTGAATATGGAAACGAGATCACCGTACGGGCGGAGCAGGGGGAGCGCATCGGCGTCACCCTCAAGGACGGCAATGCGGTCATTTACTATAAAAAGAAATTCCATTTCTTCCGGGAGCTGGGGCTTTTGGTGCAGCACGCCGAGACGGAAACAGAATTGGATCTGACGGAGGACGGCTGGTTTGATTGCCTTTCTACTATGCTGGATACCTCCCGGAATGCGGTGCCCACCGTCGATACCATCTTTAAGATGCTGGACTATTTTGCACTGATGGGCTACGGTATGGTTATGCTCTATACCGAGGATACGGTGGAACTGAAAAACCGCCCTTATTTCGGCTATATGCGCGGACGCTACAGTCTCATGGATCTCCGTGCCATCGACGATTATGCCGATGCGTACGGCATTGAGGTCATTCCCTGCTTAGAATGCTACGGGCATATGGAAAAATACTTAGTCTGGCCGGAGGCGGCGCCCATCAAGGATACCGAGCGCGTCTTGCTGGCGCGGGAGGAGAAGACCTTTGAATTCTTAGAGGAGCTGATCTCCACCGTTTCCGCCTGCTTCCGCTCCAAGCGGATCCATATCGGCATGGACGAGGCGTTCAGCATGGGGCGCGGCACCTTCCTGGATCGGCATCATTACGTGGATCCCTTTGAGATCTTTACCGAGTATCTCAAACGGTTGGTGGAGATCACCAATAAATACGGACTGCAGCCCATGATGTGGAGCGATATGTACTTCCGCAACGGCGATCCCAACCGGAAATATTATGAGAAGGAGACGGTGGTTCCCCCTGAGGTGGCGGCGCAGATCCCCGAAGAGGTGGAGCTGGTCTTCTGGCACTACGGCGAAAAGCCCTATTGCGACGATTATATGCTGAAAAAGCATCGGGAGCTGGGCAGAAAGATCATCTATGCCGGCGGTCTTTGGAACTGGATCGGTCATTTCCCGGAGCATAATTACGTCATGGAGACGGTACGGTTTTCCTTAGAGGCCTGCCGCAACAACGACGTGCATGAGGCGATGATGACCCACTGGCTCAACGATAACGCGGAATGCGATTACTTTGCGCCTCTTTTTGGCTATTCCTTCTTTGCAGAGCTTTGCTATAACAAGGAAATTACCGATGCAGAGCTGAAGGCGCGCTTTGAAGCGGTGACCGGCGGTAATTACGACGCCTTTTACGCCATGAGCTTCTACCATAATAAATTTGAGAACGGCGAGGAATATCCCAACTTCCACGATCGGTTTTTTGGCAAGGCGGCGTTCTGGCAGGATATTATGGAAGGTCTTTACGATACCCATCTCTTTGAGCGTCCCATGAGCGGTCACTATGCAGCCGCCGCGGCGCGGATGAAGCAGTATGCCGATGGGAAATGGGACTATCTTTATGATTTTGCAGCCAAGTGCTTTGATTACCTTGCACTTAAGACGGAGATCGCGGAGAAGCTTTATCCTGCCTACCAGGCCGGCGACCGCGCGACCTTGAAGGTGATCGCCGAGCAGCTTCTGCCCGCCTTGAAGGAAAAGACCTTGGCGGTGCACGGGGCACATCGGACGATGTGGCACGCCCACAATAAGGCCTTGGGCTGGTCGGCGCTGGACTTTCGCTACGGCGGTATGGCTTCCCGGTGCGATACCGCGAAATTGCAGCTGGAGCAGTATCTCAGCGGCGAAGTGGATCGGCTGGAGCAGCTGGAGCAGAAACGGCTTTATAAGCAGGTACGCGGATTCAGCAGTTTCCTGCGGATCGCAACACCCAATCAGTTTGTATAAAAAATAAAAAATGAGCGTTCTTTGAGGCACACTCCGTAAGGAAGTGTGCCTCAGCTATATTCGTGCAAAGCACGAGCGATATATCTACGATGCGATATGCGGTAAACCGCACGATATACGGCTTTGCCGTGTGAAAAGCACGAATATAATATCGCAAAAGCCAAAGGCTTTTATATCGCTTTTGCTGCAAGACAAAAATATCGCTGCAAACGATAGTTTGCAAT
>JAZNVY010000185.1:0-3635 GCA_045593105.1 Eubacteriales bacterium | reverse complement strand
ATCACTGCGAAGCAATATAACTCGCCGAAAGGCGAATATAACTGAAAAACCGACTTGTTTCGACAAGTCGGTTTTTCTGGCGCGCTGAAAGGGACTCGAACCCCTGACCCTCTGCTTAGAAGGCAGATGCTCTATCCAGCTGAGCTATCAGCGCATTGGAGCGGGTGATGGGAATCGAACCCACCTCCTCGGCTTGGAAGGCCGATGCACTAGCCGATGTGCTACACCCGCAAGAATTTGCTAAAATATATTAGCATATCGGCCAATGAATGTCAAGTGTTTTTGAAAAATAAGATGGGTAAATATGTTTTTTAATGATTCATCATTGTTCGCACAGCGGCAAATACTTTTCTGCCCACTCTCGGTAAGCCGGATACGGCGTTATAGTTTGCGGAGAGGGTCTCGTCGTCAGCGTCGGGATCGGCGAGAATGGCATCCCGGACTTTATAAAGAGCGTTGGCGCAGTCGTCGATGCAACGGTCGATCTCTGCTTTGCCCTCCACGATCGGACCGTAGGGGTGGTAATCATGCGCCATGATCAGCGTTTCGGTCTCCAACGCATGAAGCTTTTGAAGTGCCGGAATATGAAGTGCCGGCCACTTGATGTTGGCACCCCATTTGCCGGAACCATAGATGCCATAGACCTGCAGGGCATCCCCGGTCATCAGAGTATTGGTGCGCAGATCCAGAAGACCGCCGGCATCCGGTGTATGCCCCGGAATGGAGACGTATTGCAGGCATCCGGCTACTATTTCGCCGTCCTCCATCATTTGGATAGACTTGTCGGCATACTTTTCCGCAAGGGAGGGGCTGTTGGACAGGATGATGGCATGGGGGAGTGCTTCGATCAGCCAAGGAAGACCGCCGGAGTGGTCGCCGTGGTTATGAGAAATGAAAAGATATTTGATTTCTTGTTTTTTTATCCCAAACTCTGCCATGGCCGGAAGAATGTGCTCCTTGACGTCATCTTCGAAGGTGGCGGCATCAAATAGCACCACGCCCTCTTCGGTTTTGATGAAAAGTACGGTGGTATAAATATCCTTATAGGGAATAGTCAGCCGATGGATACTGTCGTTGATCTGCATAAGTTTAAACTCCAAAATCGTTTTTGAAAATTATATAATGTATTCTTTCGAAATACAAGTGATTGCGGTAAAAATGTGGCATAATCATCCTGAGGTGATTCCCGGCAAACGCTTTGGGGAATATCTGAAAGAAAATATTTTTTGATTCCCTGGGAATGACTCATACGACATTCCTTTTACCGCAAGAGGAATTGGATACCATCGCCCCTCAGTATCGCTTTAATAAAGAACTCCAAAAGGCGGTGGACTGTGGAAAACCCATCCGTCTGTATAAAATTGGAAGCGAATATGAAAGCGGCGGTGCCGGCGGTATTTCGACGATGGAGGACTATCTGAAGTTTTTTGAAGTCCTCCGTAAATGGGAAGTGCTGAAGCCGGAAACGATGGAGCTGATGCTGCGTGACTACCTAACTTCGCTGAGAAGGAGTATCCTGGGACCCACCATCGTTAATGCAGTGCTGGGAGAGGGGACGGTTCCTTACCCCGAGATCGACGCGTCTTCTCAGGAACTGCTTTCGAATTATTTATAAGAAGAAAGTGCTCAAAAAAGACTTCTTGGTGTAAAGCATTTTTGCTTTTCATTGGATGAGGTGCTTTCTTCGGTTCCGTGAAGGCGGCTTGGCTGTAGACAAAGCATTATTTCAGCCGTGTCGATTGGCTGAACTTGATCACATTTTTGAAAAACCATTGACAAACCCGGAAAATTATGCTAAACTGCATATTAAGTTAAGGGAGTAGTCAGCACAGCAGTGTGTGATGAAGCCAACATCATGAAGGCGGATCGTCTTCTGGCTTTGTTTTGGAATGACGAGACTTATCTGCTTTCGTGCAGGTAAGTCTTTTTATTTTTATCACAACGGTGCATACTACCTAATATCAAAACTGGAGGAAAAGAATGAAAGAGTATTTGTCGGAAGTGCAAGAGGTCCTGGATGCGCAGAAATCTTCTGCCGAGGGTCTGAGCAGCGCGGAAGCGCAAAAGCGTCTTGCGGAGATCGGTCCCAATAAGCTGGCCGAGGGCAAGAAGGAAAGCTTGATCCACCGTTTCTTTAAGCAGCTGGCTGAGCCCATGACCATCATTTTGATCGTGGCGGCTTTGATCTCTGCTTTCATGGCGGTTTGGGAGAAGGAATTTCCCTCTGATGTTATCATTATTATGGCGGTGGTGCTGATCAACGCCATCCTGGGCGTTTTTCAGGAGAGCAAGGCTGA
This sequence comes from Eubacteriales bacterium, assembly GCA_045593105.1. Lineage (GTDB taxonomy): Bacteria > Bacillota > Clostridia > Oscillospirales > QAKW01 > QAKW01. The sequence continues at coordinate 1,338 of JAZNVY010000185.1, read as the reverse complement.
GAAGGCTATTGAGGCTCTGCAGGAGATCGCGGCAGCTACCTCTAAGGTCATCCGCGACGGTCACCAGATCACCGTCCGCAGCGAAGAGCTGGTTCCCGGTGATATCATTGTCTTGGAGGCCGGTGACGCCGTTCCGGCGGATGCCCGTATCATCGAATGCGCCAGCATGAAGATCGAGGAAGCGGCGCTGACCGGTGAGTCCGTCCCCGTGACCAAGGAAAGCGAAGCCCTCAAGGCCGGCGCCAATGGCGACGTGGCTCTGGGTGACCGCAAGAATATGGTCTTTATGGGCAGTACTGTCGTATACGGCCGCGGTAAAGCAGTCGTTGTCGGTACCGGCATGGAGACCGAGATGGGTAAGATCGCCGACGCTTTGGCTCAGGCAGAGGAAGGCAAGACCCCCCTGCAGATGAAGCTGGCAGGCCTCAGCAAGATCCTGACTTATCTGGTTATCGGTATCTGCGTCATTATCTTTGGTGTTAACCTGGTTCGTGCGCTGATCAGCGGTGATATGTCTGCCGCCGTCGTACTGGATACCTTTATGATCGCCATCTCTCTGGCGGTTGCCGCCATCCCCGAGGGTCTGGCAACGGTGGTTACCATCGTGCTTTCCATCGGTGTGACCAATATGTCTAAGAGAAATGCCATCATCCGGAAGCTGACCGCAGTAGAGACCCTGGGTTGTACCCAGATCATCTGCTCCGATAAGACCGGTACGCTGACTCAGAATAAGATGACCGTCGTCGAGCATTACGGCGAGGATGAGACCCTTTTGGCTACCGCTATGTCTCTCTGCTCCGATGCCGAGCTGGATGAGGAAGCCGGCGAAGCCATCGGTGAGCCCACCGAGTGTGCGCTGGTCAACTATGCCAATAAGCTGGGTCTTAATAAGAACGTTCAGAAAAACGAGCTGGTTCGCGTGGGTGAAGTACCCTTCGATTCCGGCCGTAAGATGATGTCTACTGTTCATAAGGATGCAAGCGGTGCCTTGATCCAGTTCACCAAGGGTGCTCCCGACGAAGTACTGAAGAGATGCGTGAAAGCGCTGATCGGCGGTAAGGAAGTGGAGATGACCGAGGAGATCCGCAAGGAGATCCTGGCCGCCAATAAAGCGATGGCAGATAAGGCACTGCGTGTCCTTTCTGTTGCCCAGAAGAAGCTGGCTGCTGAGCCTGCCGCTTATGAACCTGAGACGGTGGAGTGTGAGCTCTGCTTTGTGGGTCTTGTGGGCATGATCGACCCGGTTCGTCCCGAGGTTAAGCCTGCTATTGACGAGTGCCGCAGCGCCGGCATCCGTGCCGTAATGATCACCGGCGACCATAAGGATACCGCCGTGGC